>JALWSU010000144.1 GCA_026993485.1 Thiotrichaceae bacterium
CCACAAGGGATTGCCCCTACAAACAATGATGTAGGGGCAATCCCTTGTGGTTGCCCTGAGAGGCGTTTCAGGATTAAACACAATGAAATCAATTGTTTAAAAACTTATGTATAAGAGAGTGCGCTCCAGCGTGGGAACGAGAGTAGAGTTCGGTTTTATGTTAAATGAGTGATGTTACGTACTCAAATTCCAAAAACATTCGAGCATGGAGTGCAAGGTAACCTTGCACTCCGAACAATATATAAGGTTTTAAGAGCTTTTGGAAATCCGGTGCGTAACATGAGTTATTTATTCTGGCATAGGTACTTTGCTAAAGAAATGTTTCTTGTATTAGTCGATCAAGTACAATTGTTAAACTCTTTAAATCTGTTTGATTTTTAATATCTTGAAATTCTTTACCACGATCTTGAGTAATGAGCAAATAATTATTCTTTTTTGCATCAGCATGACCAGCAATGAGCCAATCCACTGTTGCACCACATTTTTTTCCTTTGCCGGGTATCTCAATCAATTTTAGCATTTTGAAGTCCAAGACAATTAATGCATTCTTGACGTTTAAATTTATACCATTCTTCGGTTGTTGGAAATTGTTGAGCGATTAAGTTCGCTGTTGCTTCGGCATGTTTTTCTTCAAATGATTCGACGCGAATACCTTTAGAACTCAGAAATTGTGTGACAATCCCTAGATTATATTTATCTTTGAAAGATTGTTTTAAATCAAATAACTTTTCTGTATGTACAAGGCTAGAAACAACCAGTTAAATTTATACTGTTCGGTTTCATTGAGTCGATTGACATTATCACAGATTTTACCAAATTGTCTATCTCTAAAAACCGCATTTGTATCAAATACTAAAGTAACTTGACCTTGACGCAACAATTGATAAAGCTGTTCTAGTTTCATTTTTCTGTTTTTCTAGGCATCTCAAGCAAATCAAAATACTGATCATTAGTCAAGATTTCTATATGCCCATTATCTTGACGCTTAATGAAAACAACCCCACCTCCTTGCTCAATTTGTAGTGTTTGGCGAACATATTCAGGTAATTTTACCAAGCCATCACTTGAGACATATCCCATCGGCGCAGTTTCATCAATGGCAGCGGTATTGCTATAATGTTCCGTAAAATAATTCGCTTCTGCAATCGGACGATGTGTCAATGTTGGCGCATCCTTACCTGTACGCATTGCATAAAAATGTTTACCAAATTCAAAAGCAGGTGAATGACTACTAATAATTATCTGTTTTGGACCAACAGGGTCTTCAACAATTTCTGTAAAAATTTCCCTTAAACGTAGTTGTAGGGTATAACGTAAATTCAATTCTGGCTCTTCAATTCCTATAATTGTTGCATTGCTCACTAATAATCGTGCAATCAAGGCAACCACCTGTTGAATACCTGAACCGAGCATTTCAATCGGAATTCTTCTGGAATTCGATTTTTGCGGCTGAAACGCTAGATTAGCGCGATTACTATGGCGATTGAAAAGTGCTACAAATTCGCCTTTACCAAGGACATCATTAAAGCGTTGTAATGTCCTTACAAATAATGCCCACTTTTCATAAATTGACGGTTCTAATGAATCTTTTATATCATAAAGTTTTAATAACAGTGTTTGAGGGACAATATTTCGTCCAGTTTCCATCTCACTTTCTGAAATCAATCTATCAACACCAATCAGTACATAAGCACTTTCTTGATAAGGCATAAATAAGTTTTTAAAAGAAAAAATATTTTTTTCTAGCGTACTGATTGTGCAAGAAATATCATTATTCTCAAGTTTTGTCAGTGTTAATCTTATAGAAATAGTCTTTTGTTTCTCAGGCTCACTGATCAAATTGGCAGTTATCAAAATAGGCTTAGTTAAAGCTAAATTAAAGATTTCACTGGTTTTAAATCCAAGTTTTGCTAGTTCATCAGCACTTAAATTTAATTTTTTATTATCAGAATCTGAAGAGGAGAACCATTTATAGCAACATTTAAAAAACAATTGCATCGCTTCAAGCAAATTTGATTTACCAACATTATTTTCTCCATGAATAACACAAATCTTGCCCATATTTTCAAGAACAATTTCTTTTTGGAAATTTTTATAGCCTGTTACTGAAAACTTTATGAGTTGCATATTTTTTTACCTGTAAATACTAATTTATTTCTGGTTTCCAGTCTTGGTTGAAGATTTCTCCTCTTTCAATAATCTTTGCCTATTTAGCCCTAGTTTCTGAAATGGAGTGCGTAAAATCAGTTAACTAGTGACTAGTTCCACTAGATCGGTGGATTTTATTATAAACATTATACTTGCCAGAAGGTTTACGCATTGGTAATCGTTTCACTTCCTTTAAAGTAGCGGCATCATATACGATTATTGCTCCCTCCATATCCCAGATACTTAGTAAAGCATATCGCCCATAACGATCAAATTCTATATGTGCGGCGGTTTTTCCCGGTACTGGGCGTAGCGTTTTAACAATTTTTAGGGTGGATTTGTCAATTACATGCACTGCATCTTTGTTTGGTCCAAAAAATACATCTACCCAAGCATAACGACTATTTTCGTGGCTACGCATAAAAAACCCTGGTCCCAAAGTTTTTATACGCTTTATCGTTTTCCAAGTTGCCATATCTATAACACTAACTATGCCGGTTTTCAGATTTGGGGTTGCTAATATTGATTTGCCTTGATAATTCCAAGTAATACCAGAACCAAGATGAGGCATACCTGGCAAATCTAATTCTGCAATCTTAAATCCTACAATCAGATTAACTACTTGCCCTTTTGCGCCATCCCGTGATGCACCAATTAAATTTACATAATCCTGATCAAAGAAAAAATCATCTAAAAAATTATCTAGCTTGATGCGGCGGATAGGAAATTCTTGTTTATCAATTAGTTGTTCTTCTCCTGAGTCTTGACGATAATCATGCATTGGTCCTCTATAGACAGGTAATGCTTGGGCTTTGTTACTATAAGGAATTTCCCATACTTCTTTTATGTCTTTTAAGGCGGCAATAAAACTGTAACGAGGTGGTGCAGTATAGACGGCACTTACCCGCGAAGTTTTACCTGTTTCGTCACCCACATTAATTATTTTGATTGGTGACAAATCATGAGCATCTAATATCACTAAGGTATGAGGCAAATAGTTCGCTACCATCACATAACGGTTATCCCCTGAAACGGCAATATTACGAGTATTAATCCCAGCCCGAATTTCTGCCACCATTTTTAGATTGTACAAGTCAAATTTACTAACCCAACCATCGCGTGAGGCTAGATAAACAAAACGCCCATCTGATGAATACTTTAAGCCACCGTGCAGGGCAAAACGGCTGGCAAAACGATAAATCGGCTCTAATTTATCTCCATCCAGTACTGTAACATGATGATCGCCTTTTTCTACCACCAGAAACAAATTCAAAGGGTCGGCATCATATACTGGCTGATTTGGCAATTGAGTATCAGTATAATGAATGATATGGGTAGCCTTAATTTCTGCCATTCCCATACTAGGAATTTCTGCCAAAGGTGTGTAGATATATTTTACCAATGCTTGAATTTGTGGATCTGTGAGTTTGTCGGCAAAAGCAGGCATTTGGGTAGCGGGCTGTCCTTGTTTAATGACAATATTTGCCTTTGTACGCCGCAAGCGACTCAAATTTTCTGGTAACAAAGCAGGCCCAGTACCACCTAAACGATCAGCACTGTGACAACTGGCACAATGTTGGCTGTAGAGTTTGACGACGTTATCTGTAGCATTGCTTGCTGATATTATCGTCATCAGGAATGAAAATACTATTATAGGCGTTTTTGTTATCATAATTATAATTATTAAATTAATCTTGTAAAATTTTATTTTAACGCAATTATTATTCGGTTTGTTGAATAATTTATTTGTCAATAGTTCGGACATTTTTTTCAACACTTTGATTTTACATACAAAAAAAAGCTGGTTGTCATTTCGGTTTCGACGTAAGGATAAATCTTGAGAAATCTTAATTGTTTGAAAAAAAAAGATTTCTCCTCTCGTCGAAATGATAACATTAAAAAACTGTCCGAACTCTATTGATTTGTATAAAAAACCACTTGACATATATCAAGGATTTTTGATTTTTTATACCTTTAAACTATATAGTTTTAACATTAGGAGAACTGCCAATGAGTGAAGTGTTCACAAAATCTATGGCACGAAATATCTATTATGGGGGATCAGTATTTTTCTTTTTACTGTTCCTTGCTCTAACTTTTGATACTAGTAGTGCCTTACCAAAGCGTGATCATAGAGAAAATATTACCCCACAAGTGGCAAAAGGCAAAGCAATCTGGGAAGAACATGATTGTATTGGTTGCCATACTCTATTAGGGGAGGGTGCTTATTATGCCCCAGAATTGGGTAATGTTTATAAGCGTTTTGGTAATAGTAAAGAGGCGATTAAAGGTTTTATTAAAAGTCGTCCAGTAAATGGTATTCCAGGGCGGCGCAGTATGCCTCAATTTAACCTCACAGAGGAAGAATTAGATGCTCTCGCAGAATTTTTGAAGTGGGCTTCAGAAATTAATACCTCAAATTGGCCACCTAATATCCAAGGTTAAGGAGAAATAAATAGATGCAATATTCGTCACAATCCGTTGCTAAACCCTATTTTATAGCAGCTATAGGGCTGTTTGTAGGACAAATTTTATTTGGCCTGATCATGGGGCTACAATATGTAATTGGAGATTTTCTATTTCCTCAACTTCCATTCAATGTAGCGAGAATGGTACATACTAACTTGCTAATTGTTTGGTTATTATTTGGTTTTATGGGAGCTTCCTATTTTCTAGTTCCAGAGGAATCTGAAAAGGAACTGCATAGTCCGCTATTAGCTCTGATTTTATTTTGGGTATTCTTAATAGCTGGAGCTTTGACTATTCTGGGCTATCTTTTAGTGCCTTATGCACAATTAGCTGAAATGACTGGTAATAGTATCTTACCAACAATGGGACGCGAGTTCTTAGAACAACCGACAATTACTAAAATTGGTATTGTCATAGTAGCTTTAGGATTCTTATATAATATTGGTATGACTATACTGCAAGGACGTAAAACAGTTATTAATTTGGTGTTATTAACTGGACTTGTCGGTTTAGCTGTCTTTTTTCTCTTCTCTTTCTACAATCCCTCAAATTTAGTCTTAGATAAATATTATTGGTGGTGGGTAGTTCATCTTTGGGTAGAAGGTGTATGGGAACTAATTTTAGCTAGTATTTTAGCTTTTGTCTTAATTAAAGTAACAGGTGTGGATCGTGAATTTATTGAAAAATGGTTGTATGTGATTATCGCCATGACGCTGATTACTGGCATTGTTGGTACTGGACACCATTATTATTGGATTGGTACCCCAGAATACTGGCAATGGTGGGGTTCTATCTTCTCTGCTATGGAGCCAATACCATTCTTTATAATGACAATATTTGCTTTCACAGTGGTGAATAAGCGTCGTCGTGAACATCCGAACAAAGCGGCAGTTTTGTGGGCATTAGGAACTGCGGTGACAGCATTTTTGGGTGCAGGAGTTTGGGGCTTTTTACACACACTTGCACCAATAAATTACTATACTCACGGCACTCAAATGACAGCCGCTCATGGTCACTTAGCTTTCTATGGTGCTTATGTGATGGTTGTGTTGACTATAATTTCTTATGCGATGCCTTTACTGCGTGAACGAGTAGCAAATAGTAATACAGCACAAGTTGTAGAAATGTGGTCATTCTGGTTAATGACAATTTCCATGATCTTTATTACTTTGTTCCTCACCGCTGCTGGTATTTTGCATGTATATTTAATACGCGCTGCTGAAAATCCAATACCATTTATGGTGATGCAAGAAAAGGTAGCGTTATTTTATTGGATGCGCGAGGGAGCAGGTGTAGTCTTCTTGATTGGGCTGATAGCCTACCTCATCAGCTTTTTTATTGGTGGCGAAGAAAAAGAGGCTGCTACTGCTTGAACTAGTACTGTTTAAATTGAAAGAAATTCTTTTGGGGGCGAAAGCCCCCTTTTTTTTTTGGATAAATCCGATAAGGGATTAATTGTGATTTTGATTGGTTTTTTTATCATAGTCTATCATTTAATCACAAAAATCACACTTGTCTGAACTGTGATTTATTTGATTAAGGGATTAACTATGATTTTGATTGGTTTTTTTATCATAGTCTATCATTTAATCACAAAAATCACACTTGTCTGAACTGTGATTTATTTGATTAAGGGATTTCCCTGAGATTTTTGCTTAAATTTTTTATTAATGACGCGCTTAAATTCTAGGCTTTTAGAACCAAAATTGAGTAACAAACCTATTTCAAGATCATAAGCTTCCAAATAATTAATTGCCTGTGCCAGATGCACATCTTCTAATTTTATGATAGCCTTCAATTCAACCGATATTATGTTTGCAACTAAAAAATCAACACGCCTAGTGCCAATTTGTTTATCTTTGTAATAAATTGGCATATCATATTCTCTGCTAAATACTAATCCGTTATCGGTCATTTCAAGAGCCAATGCCCGTTGATAAATTACTTCCTGAAAGCCGTTGCCTAAAGCGGATTGTACACTCATAGCGCAACCGATAATTTTGGAAGTGAGTTCTGAATATTTATATTTGTTGTCTATCATTATTAAGTTTCAATTCAATTGTCTGAACTGTGATTTGTTTGATTAAGGGATTAACTATGATTTTGATTGGTTTTTAAATCATAGTCTATCATTTTATCACAAAAATCACAGTTCAGATAATTGTGATTGTCTGAACTGTGATTTGTTTGATTAAGGGATTAACTATGATTTTGATTGGTTTTTAAATCATAGTCTATCATTTAATCACACAAATCACAGTTCAGATAATTGTGATTGTCTGAACTGTGATTTATTTGATTAAGGGATTAACTATGATTTTGATTGGTTTTTAAATCATAGTCTATCATTTAATCACACAAATCACAGTTCAGATAATTGTGATTGTCTGAACTGTGATTTGTTTGATTAAGGGATTAACTATGATTTTGATTGGTTTTTAAATCATAGTCTATCATTTAATCACACAAATCACAGTTCAGATAAT
>JALWSU010000145.1 GCA_026993485.1 Thiotrichaceae bacterium
TGGGTTGGGGATATGGTGATGGCGCAAAGTTTGTTTAAAGTGTTGAAACGTGAACAGCCAGATGTGAGTATTGATGTTTTAGCCCCTACTTGGAGCGAAGGCTTATTGAAACGTATGCCTGAAGTTTGCAATACGATTCATCATAATCTTAAACATGGTGTGTTAGGTTGGCAACAACGCCGACGCATTGGCGAAAGTTTGCGTTCTCAACATTATCAACAAGCTATTGTGTTAACCAATTCTTGGAAATCGGCACTAATTCCATTTTGGGCTAAAATTCCTCAACGTACTGGTTATAAAGGCGAAATGCGTTATGGCTTACTCAATGATATTCGACCATTAAAACAGCATCAAACCTTTGAACAATATGTTGCTTTAGGCTTACCCAAGGGCGAAGTACGACAACAACGCTCTCCTCATCCGCGTTTATCTCCAAAGCGAGCTGAGCCAATTTTACAAAATTTAAATTTAAATTTCTCTGCTTCTAAATCTAAACAACCAATTTTAGCCTTATGCCCAGGTGCAGAATTTGGACCGGCAAAATGCTGGCCACTTGAATATTATGCCGCTGTTGCGAAACAGAAACAGGCGGAAGGTTGGGAAATTTGGATATTCGGTTCAGAAAATGATAAGCCGCTAGGGGAAGAAATTCAAGCTTTAGCTGGGGCAGATAACTATTTGAATTTATGCGGAAAAACTACTATAGAACAAGCAGTTGATTTACTCGCCCTGAGTTCAGCAGCTATTAGTAATGATTCCGGATTAATGCACGTTGTAGCCGCTTTAGATAAGCCCTTGATTGCTTTATATGGTTCCTCTAATCCTAGCAAAACTCCACCATTAAGCGGTCATGCCCGCATCCTATCTTTAGGCTTAAAATGCAGTCCTTGTTATCAACGCACCTGTCCGAAAAAACATTTAAAATGTTTGCGCGATATCAAACCTGAATGGGTGCTTGAAATTTTGAAGTCGTATGAAATAGAAGGTAGTATTTGACTTAACTAAGAAGCGTAGCGGATTTCCCGAAACTAAGCTAAGAATATAGCGTTAACCGATTGTTGCATAAAATACACCTAGAAAACCTGCTAGGTTTTTAAAACCTGGCAGGTTTGGAGCGTAAATGTGCTTAACTAAATCGGGCAATGCTATAGTATTCTCAATTTATTGATACTAGTGGGTATATTTTATTTATGAAACTTTCGAGGAAGAATGTGATTATTGCGGGAACACTGACTGCAATAGTTGCAACTGGAACTTTTTTGCACGCTGCTAATAGTTTACGTCTTCGTTCTCTTCTTATTTATGATCAGATAGGTATACCATATATAGCGTTAACCGATTGCATAAAATACACCTAGAAAACCTGCCAGGTTTTTAAAACCTGGCAGGTTTGGAGCGTAAATGTGCTTAACTAAATCGGGCAATGCTATAAGGCATCACTGACATTCACTACATAACTGATGTTACGCACTCTCGTTCCCACGCTGGAGCGCACTTTCTTATACACAATTTTTTAACTAATTGATTTAATTGCGTTTAATCCTGAATCGCCTCACAGGGCAACCACAAGGGATTGCCCCTACATCACTGTTTGTAGGGGCAATCCCTTGTGGTTGCCCTTGTGTAGGGGCAATCCCTTGTGGTTGCCCTTGTGTAGGGGCAATCCCTTGTGGTTGCCCTGCGCTGGAGCGTGGGAACGAGAGTTAATATTCAAATACT
>JALWSU010000146.1 GCA_026993485.1 Thiotrichaceae bacterium
GCACAATCTATTATACACAAGGGCAACCACAAGGGATTGCCCCTACATCATTGTTTGTAGGAGCAATCCCTTGTGGTTGCCCTGTGGAGCTTTCAAACTTATGTATAAAAGACTGCGCTGGAGCGTAGGAACTAGAGCGCGTAATATCAATTACTAACTAATGATAAAATAAAAAAATCATTCATTCTCCAGAAAAACGGTTTGTCTCGACTATTACTCGACTATCAAGTTTTTTTTGCTTGACAAAATTTACTCTAGATTCATTTAAATAAATTAATGATTTATATAAAAAAAGCTACTCAAGTAGTGAATAGCGTTAGTATTTTTTTAACTACAGAGATGAATTATAAGAAAGGATAAGGCAAAAATCTAAGTATTTTTATCCGCTTTTATAACCCATCCCTGTAGTTTAGAACTTACGCATTGACAAACGAATTTTTTTATTTTCTCCTTGGAGTCCAAACGAAGTAAGCGTAGCTAAAGCTTTAGCTTTGGAAGTTCCAAACGAAACGAAGTAAGCGTAGTTAAAGCTAAAGCTTTGGACTCCAAGTAAGTTCAAAATTTTAACAGTTTGTTTTTATTAAAAAACCTAAAAAACTTCTGCTGTCAGTGCGTAAGTCCTAATATAATCAAGAGAAAAATATTTGTTATAAGTTAATTTTTGTTATGGACAAAATAATTAAACGCCGCCCAATATCTAAAAATATTGAGCTACCTGATACACTTCATCCGATTATTAAACGCTTATTGGCTGCGCGTGACATTAATAATGTCAGCGAACTAGATTATGGATTGCAAAATCTACTCCCCTATAATTCGTTACTTGGCATTGATACTGCTGTCGATTTATTATATGAAGTTTTAACTCAACAAGCCCAGATTCTTATAGTAGCTGATTATGATGTTGACGGTGCAAGCAGTTGTGTACTGGCTCTGAAAGCGTTACAGCAAATGGGTGCAAAACAGGTAAAATTTTTAGTCCCTAATCGAGAAAAACATGGTTACGGCTTGACACCAGCTATTGTTGAACTAGCACTAAAAGATGATTTTCCCGAGCTTTTAATCACAGTTGATAATGGCATTTCCAGTATTGCTGGCGTAGAAGCGGCTAAAAAACAGGGTATGCGTGTGCTAGTTACTGATCACCATTTGCCCGGTGATGAGCTACCAAAGGCTGATGCGATTGTCAATCCCAAACAACCGGGCGATACTTTTCCTAGCAAAAATCTCTGCGGCGTTGGGGTGATTTTTTATGTCATGATGGCTTTGCGAGCGCGTTTACGTGAAAAAGGCTGGTTTAGTCAGATTGGTACACCAGAACCCAATTTAGCCGATTTTCTGGACTTAGTCGCTTTAGGTACTGTCGCTGATGTTGTTACATTAGATTATAATAACCGCATCTTAGTTGAACAAGGGCTACGGCGAATCCGGGCTAATCGTTGTTGTCCAGGTATTCGAGCCTTAATTGAAGTATCAGGACGTGATCAAAATAGCTTAGTTGCCAGTGACTTAGCTTTTTATATTGCCCCACGCATTAATGCTGCTGGACGTATGGATGATATGTCTTATGGCATAGCTTGTTTATTAAGTGATAACGATTTTAATGCAGCACAACACGCTAGATTACTTCAAACATTTAACCAAGAGCGCCGTTTAGAAGAAACTAAAATGCAGGATGAAGCTTTAGAGACACTTGAGAGCTTAGAGAAACAAGAAAACTTACCTATAGGATTATGTTTACTTGATGAAAAATGGCATCAAGGCGTGATTGGCATTCTTGCGGCACGGATTAAAGATCGTTTACATCGTCCAGTTATTATTTTTACTTATGATAATGATAATAATATAAGAGGATCAGCGCGTTCCGTCCAAGGAGTACATATCCGTGATATTCTGGATACCATAGCTAGTCAACACCCAAAGATGATCAATCGTTTTGGTGGACATGCAATGGCAGCTGGATTGACAATACCGCGTAATCAATTTGAGGCTTTTCAAAAAATCTTTGATAAAGAAGTGCGTAAATATTTATCAGTTGAAGAATTACAAGGCATTATTTATAGTGATGGCCCCTTATCTGGAGAGGATTTTAATTTAGAATTAGCTGAACAATTAAAAACAATTTCGCCTTGGGGACATAATTTTCCAGAACCTATTTTTGATGGTAAATTTGAACTGCTTGATCGTCGGCTACTCAAAGATAAACACCTGAAAATGCAAGTACGCCCGATTGATGGTGGCCCAAAGCTGGAAGTGATTGCTTTTAACACTGTTGACACTAACTGGCCTCCAGAAGTTAGCCAGCTAACATTAGCTTATAAACTTGATATTAATCGGTATCGTGGCGCAACCAATTTGCAATTAATGGCACAATATGTAGCAGTTGATTTTGGTATCTAAAAGGCAATGGGTATTATGGCTAGGAGTCTGTCTGACTTAATCACCTCGAAAATTAAAAGCTTTAATTAACTACAAGGATGTTATATAAACAAGGATAAGTTAAAATCGTTGCTTTTTGCCTTTGACTTTATCCCTGCTTATATAACATCCCTGTAGTTATTTGACTTGATCTGGCTTATAGCTTTTCTTTAAGTAAAACAGACTATTAGAGATTTTTTATTCTTATGAAACCAGTTCTTGAATTTAAAGGTAGTAATTTTACATTAATGGTTTTGCATTTATTTGATACTGATACCGAAAAAATTGCAGAACAATTGGCTGAAAAAGTTTCTAAATCTCCCCAGTTTTTTCAAAATGCGCCTATAGTGATTGATTTACAAGCTGTGCAGGATGATAATAATGCAATTGATTTAGTTGAGGTTGTGAGATTATTGCGTAGCCAGAATTTGATCCCAGTCGCTGTGCGTAGTGGCAATCCTGAGCAAGATGAAATCGCCTTGAGTCTGAATTTAGGACTGTTGATGAATACTAAAACTACTCAGCTAAAACCAGCTCCGCCAGTGCCAGTTTCAGAAGTTAAACCTGAAATCAAAACCGTGACAGTGTCAATACCTTTGGAAACGAAAATTATTGAGCAACCAGTTCGCTCTGGACAGCAAATCTTGGCATTGAATGGTGATTTAATCGTATTAGGTGCTGTTAGTCAAGGAGCAGAAATTTTAGCCCGCCGACATATTCATGTTTATGGTGCTTTACGTGGACGTGCATTAGCGGGTGTAAAAGGGGATAATGAAGCACGGATTTTTTGTCAACAGCTTAATCCTGAAATTATCTCTATAGCAGGGCAATATCGAGTCAATGAAGATTTGCCTGATAACTTACGGGGTAAAGCAACACAAATTTATTTAGAAGAAGGTACAAAATTAAAAATTGTTCCGATTGTATTTTAATACAATAGGACTTACGCACTGATGGCAGAAATGTTTTAGTTTTTTAATAAAAACAAACTGTTAAAATTTATAACTTTCTTGGAGTCCAAGCGAAGTCAGCCTAGCTAAAGCTTTAGCTTTGGACTCCAGGGATAAAATAAAAAAATTAGTTTGTCAATGCGTAAGTCCTATACAAATACACACATAAATTGTTTTATTTTTATAAGATCTTGTATATCAAGCTGTTATTCGTTAAACTAAAAAAATTTTTAATTCTAAAAATAATCTTAGGATAGCTTGATGTGACTATAATTACTTATTGATGTTACGCACCCAGCTTCAATCCGCCTAGGGCTAAAGCCCTAGGCTAAAAGCTAAAGTCGGCTAAAGCCGACTGTTTACTGAGTCCAAAGGCTAGATTGGTAAAGTGCTAGTCAGCTTTAGCTGACTTTTACTTTTAGCCTAGGGCTTTAGCCTTAGGCGAATTGAAGCAAGGTGGGTAACATAAGTTACTTATTATTAAGGGCAGAAAAATTGGCTAATCAAAATAGTGATCCTAAAATTATAGTTGTTACATCTGGTAAAGGTGGAGTTGGGAAAACCACCACCAGTGCTGCTTTTGCAACGGCTTTAGCCTTGCGTAATTATCCAACTGTTGTGATTGATTTTGATGTTGGTTTACGAAATTTAGATTTGGTTATGGGTTGTGAACGCCGTGTTGTCTTTGATTTTGTGCAGGTTATTAATGGTGAATGTAGCTTAAATCAAGCCTTAATTAAAGATAGACGTGTTGAAAATTTATATATTTTACCAGCATCACAAACCCGAGATAAGGATGCACTGACTTTAAAAGGGGTAGCAAGGGTTTTAGAAGCACTAAAAAAACGTTTTCAATATATTATTTGCGACTCGCCTGCTGGCATTGAACATGGTGCAATTATGGCAATGTATTTTGCTGATGAAGCTTTGATTGTTACGAATCCTGAAGTTTCTTCAGTGCGTGATTCTGATCGTATTATTGGTATGCTGGCAAGTAAAACGCGCCGTGCAGTGCAAAATTTAGAACCGATTAAGGAACATTTATTGCTAACCCGCTATGTAGAGAAACGAGTTGGTCGCGGTGATATGATTAGTGCTAAAGATGTGCAGGAAATTTTAGCAATTAACTTATTAGGGGTGATTCCTGAATCCTCCAGTGTTTTGCAATCTTCTAATGCTGGTATTCCGATTACGCTTGATCAAAATAGTGATGCAGGAGAAGCATATCATGATGCGGTTGCTCGTTTTCTTGGTGAAGAACCACCCAAACGAGATAAAAAAGGTTTATTTTCCCGTTTATTTGGAAATTAATATGAGTTTATTAAATTATTTTAGTACACAACCAAAATCTGCATCAATTGCTAAGGAGCGTTTGCAAATAATAGTTGCCCATCAACGTCGTGAGCGCAGCTCAATTATGAGCGATTTTTTACCTGATTTACAAAAAGAATTAATCGAAGTGGTGAGAAAATATATTGAAATTCGTGATGAAGATGTAAATATTCGTGTAGAGCAAGCTGAAAATTATGAAGTTTTGGAGGTTAATATTGCCTTGCCTGATAGTAGCATTGTTAAAATTCACACAAAATAATTGAAATTCAGAAACATTAGTATTTCAGAAACATAATTTCAGTTTCAACCTCCGAGGTTTTGAAAACCTCAGAGGTTTATATCTACCAAACTAAAGCCAATAGTTCGGATAGTTTTTACAAGTTATTGATTTGCATATAAAACTTTAGTTATCATTTAGCTTCGCTTACTTCGTTGCGACGTAAGGATAAATCTTAACAGCTTGATAATTCAAGATTTATCCTGTCGTCGCAACGAAGTAAGCGTAGCGTACTGACAAAATCAAAAACTGTCCGAACTATTGTAAAGCTGGAATTAAGAAAAATTTTATGCAGCGTTTACCAAAACCAAAATATGAACAGATTTTCGGCCTACATACAGTTAAACAAGTTTTTGCAAATGACATTTCTTGCGTCGTCGAACTTTGGGCGCAGCAAGGGCGGCATGATGGCAAATTACAAAATTTGCTGGAACAAGCACAACAGCAACATATTGTTATACAAACCGTTCCCAAAAAAACCTTAGATAAATTAACTGGAAATAAACCTCATCAAGGTATCGTCATTCGTTGTAAAGCGCGTCCTATCAATACTGAAAGCAAATTAGAAATAATACTTAGTTCGCTAAACCAGCCACCCTTTTTATTAATCTTAGATACAGTACAAGACCCGCATAATTTAGGTGCTTGTCTACGAACTGCTGACGCTGCTGGTGTTCATGCTGTCATTGTGCCAAAAAATCGGGCTTGTAGTTTATCACCAACCGTGTATAAAGTAGCCAGTGGTGCTGCCGAAACTGTGCCTTTAATTCAAGTCACTAATCTAGTTAGCACTTTGCGCTGGTTACAACAACAAGGTGTATGGATTATCGGGACAGCTAATGAGACTCAAACCAGTTTATTTGATACCTCATTAACTGGTTCCTTGGCATTAGTGTTAGGTGCCGAAGGTACTGGATTACGCCGCTTGACGCGAGAAAATTGTGATGCTTTAGTCAGCATCCCCATGCTTGGCAAAGTGGAAAGTCTTAATGTATCGGTAGCAACTGGGATTTGTTTATTTGAGGCTGTTCGCCAGCGTCAGTCAATCGTGCAAAAAAATCCTGTGTCAACTTGATTTGTTCCGCAGCCGTTTCGACACGATTCACTGTATCACGAAACCTTGCCCCATGCTTTTGTCCCTTGCTATACCATGATAAATGCTTACGTGCCATTCGCACCCCTGTATATTCTCCATAGAAATCATAAAGATTCTCCAAATGTGCCAATAAAGTATCACGAATTTCAAACAAAGACGGCGGGGGCAATTTTTCACCAGTTTTTAAATAATGCTCAATTTCACGGAAAATCCAAGGGCTACCCATAGCTGCACGACCAATCATGATTGCATCTGCTCCCGTATAATCTAATACATATTTAGCCTTTTCCGGGCTACGAATATCACCATTCGCAATTATTGGTATATTAGTTGTCATTCTCGCTTTAATTGCCGCAATCGTATCGTACTCCGCCTCACCACTATAGCCACAAGCACGAGTACGCCCATGCACCGCTAAGGCTTGTATGCCAGCCAGTTCCGCTATTTGTGCAATACGCACTGCATTACGATTTACTTTATTCCAGCCAGTACGAATTTTTAAAGTAACAGGCACATCAACAGCTTTAACAACAGCCTCAAGAATTTGCCCCACCAGCTTTTCATTTTTTAATAAAGCCGAACCAGCCATGACATTACAAATTTTTTTTGCCGGGCATCCCATATTAATATCAATAATTTGTGCGCCATTATCAACATTATATTGCGCCGCTTTCGCCAACAATTTAGCATCAGCACCTGCAATTTGCACACTACGCGGCTCCGTTTCGCCATCATGATTAGCACGACGTTTAGTTTTTTCGCTGCCCCAAAGTAGCGAGTTAGAGGAAATCATTTCTGACACCGCTAATCCCGCCCCCATTTTTTTACACAATTGGCGAAACGGACGATCTGTAACTCCCGCCATTGGGGCAAGCACCAGATTATTTTTTAGAATATAAGAGCCAATTTGCATATTTACCTATCAAATAAAAATTTGAGTTTTGGGCAACCACAAGGGATTGCCCCTACAAACCGTATGATGTAGGGGCAATCCCTTGTGGTTGCCCTAGTTGTTTTATGC
>JALWSU010000147.1 GCA_026993485.1 Thiotrichaceae bacterium
AGGGGTGAACTGTGATTTGTAGGGTGGGCAGCGTCTTTTGGAAATAAACGAATTATTTGTTATGGGGAGATAATTTACCTTGTTCCCTCATTTCTTCTATTTCTGATACCACATCATCTAATGTCATGTCTGCAAACAATTGTTCTCGTTCTTCTGTGTAATTACCATAGCCTGTGGTAAATTGGTTGAGAAAACGCACAGTATTGGCTAAACCTAGTTGTTGAGACAAAATTTCTATTGCTTGATTTGTGATCTCATTTAAAGGCTGGGGTTGTACTCTCATTTGTCAATCTCCTCTATATTAAATAGCACAACTGTCAACAGCATGGTAAGTAATTTATTCAGATTTTGGTTTTCCTTTGTTGTATTTAGACCGAGATCGACCTTAATTTATTTGATTTTGAATGTCAAGATTTTTTTTTAGAACTACAGGGATTGGATATAAGCAGGGATAAGGCAAAAACTACTAAAAATTTAGCGGTTTTTATCCGCTTTTATAACTCATCCCTGTAGTTATTTCATAGGGTTATCCTTTTTATTGGTGTTAGGGTAAATGGCTTAATTGTTGAACTGGTAGTTGTGTCCATAGCAATAATAAAGAGTCCTTTAGTGAAATTGACCTTAATTTATTTGATTTTGGATGTCAAGATTTTTTTATTTAGGGATGAACTGTGATTTTTGACTTTCATTAAAATTACCATTTATGGTATTATTAATTTATTTTACTGTAATAAAAACAAACAGTAATTATCTGCCTGCACATTAAATCCTGAAGAAACATAAAGGAAATTATCTTATGAATGCAGAAGCAAGAATTAATATTAGAACAACTCGTGAGATAAAAAATACACTGAGTCGTGCTGCGGCATTATCTCACCAATCTATTGATGCTTTTTTGCTTGGGGCGGCATTTGAATATGCTAAACATATATTGGAAAAATCTGAAACGATAACTTTATCCAACGCTGAACGTGATCGTTTTTTTGCCTTATTGGAAACATCTGATGAACCCAATACGAAACTCAAAGCAGCGATGACTGAATATGTTGAGGAGCAAAGTCAGTGAGTACTGAATGGACAATTATGCCGCTTGATAAAAAATGTCATAAACGTGCTGATTTTAATTGTGGAGAACCTGAACTAAATGAGTACCTTCAAAAGTTTGCTAGTCAAAATGCCGCACAAAACATCAGCCAAACTTTTGTTCTGGTATCTGCCACAAATCCGCAAACAATATCGGGGTTTTATAGCGGTTGGTCAAATTGATTTTGAAAGTCTGCCCGCTCGGCTGCTGAAAAGAATTCCGCGTTATCCAATTCCCATTGCACGATTAGCTAGGTTAGCTATTGATAAAAACGTACAAGGGCAACATTTAGGTCAAAAACTTCTAATGGATGCGTTGCGTCGCTGTACCAGAATTTCTCAAGAAATTGGACTATTCGGTATAGTTGTAGATGCTAAGCACGACAAAGCCAAACAGTTTTATCAAAAATATGGTTTTCTCGAAATTCATAATCAACCACTGACTTTGTTTCTTCGTATGAGTACTGTGCTTAAAATTATCTAATACTCAAGATTCGCGTAGCACCAAACGACAAGGTTAAGATTTGCTCCGCAAACCGCAACGCTAGAGCGTCGAAGTATGCGTTCCCACGCTGGAGCGCACTCTCTTATACACAAGGGCAACCACAAGGGATTGCCCCTACAAAC
>JALWSU010000148.1 GCA_026993485.1 Thiotrichaceae bacterium
TATTCAAGCCCCCCCACAACAACCGATTACTCCAGAAATGACAGCCGACCCTCTCGCGCTTTATAAAATCCGTAAATTTATTGGTCGTTCATCATTATCTCTACATCCATCTGGACATAGTGGCTTAGGCTTATCAATGTACACGCAAATGAGTTCCCCCCTGCGCCGCTTTGCTGATTTAGTCATGCAGCGACAATTAATGGCACACTTAGAGGGTGAAAAATTACCCTATGATGAAGAAGAACTATTTCAAGTCTTAGAAACTGCTGAACGTACCGCACGGGAATCTCGCACAGCGGAAAATGAGGCGAAAAAACGCTGGTTTCTGCAATACTTAAAGATAAATTGGCGTGGTAAAACCTTAAAAGTGCTGATTGTGGATGAAGTGAAAGGCGGTTATAAAGTTGAAATCCTGCCTTGGGGAGCGGATGGCTATTTGGCTACCTCAAAAAAATTGGAAATTGGCAAAACAACTGAGGCACTTATTGATAGAATTAATGTTAAAGCAGGTAATGCTCGTTTAAAAATCAAATAGTTAATTTTTTCATTCCAAAGGAATTTTATGTCAACAAGAGATTTTATCCCCTTAAATATTGCTATTTTAACCGTATCAGACACCCGCACAGAAGCAACTGATAAATCTGGAAAATTTTTAGTAGATCGTTTAACCGCAGCCGGGCATAACACAGCAGATAAAGTGATAGTGCCAGATGATATTTATCAAATCCGAGCCGTAGTATCTGCTTGGATTGCCAACCCTGATATTCCAATTATTATTACCACAGGAGGTACAGGTTTAACAGGTAGAGATCGTACTCCTGAAGCATTAGAAGTTTTATTCGACAAACCAATTGATGGTTTTGGAGAATTATTCCGCAGCTTATCTTATGAAGAGATAAAAACCTCAACTATCCAATCAAGAGTCTTTGCCGGCGTTGCCAATGGTACCTATATTTTTGGATTACCCGGCTCAACTGGGGCATGTAAATTGGGATGGGATCAAATTCTCCAAGCACAATTGGATTACCGCACACGCCCTTGTAATTTTGTCGAAATGATGCCGCGCTTGTTGGAATCTTAAAATTATATGCCTAGTAGCAAATCTAATACCAACAAAAAGTCTTACCTAACAGCTTATTTACTGTTATTTTTTCTAGGCTGGCTAGGTGGGCATCGCTACTATTTGGGACACTGGAAATCCGGTTTTCTTTACATGATTACACTCGGATTGTTCGGTTATGGACTTTTGGCTGATACCTTTCTTCTTTATTTTATGGTAAAGAAGAAAAATAGTGAAAAACCTAAAAAATTAAAAACCTTAGCTCTACCCTCAATCAAGGGGATATTTTTTAGCGCGAAAAAAGAGAAGCTTGCGCCGTGGGCAAGAAAGAAAACTAATGTATTTTTTAAGTTATTTGATTTATTTGATGATCTTCTCCGTATATTGTTATTCCTAATTGGGCCACTTTTTATTATGTTGTCTTCATTATATGTTGATGGCTCTTTAATCGTAGGATTAGTAGTTGTTTTTATATTAGTTTTAGTTGGCTATGTTAATAATATGAATCATAGCTTGACTCTATTAACAACACTGATGGAAAAATACCCTCAATTGGGTGGCATTCCTTTTTTGTCCGATGTTATCGCAAGTGTGCGGGGATTTTATGAATATTATTATCATAATAAACCAAAGAGTGTTATCTATTATCTGTTCTATCCGTTTTTCTTTATTTTTACTTTAAAATCAAATCAGACTGAAAATGGCTTATATAAAAATATCGTTTTGCTCATTTTAGTTACCTTACTCATAGATACAGCTCTATCAAGTGATCAAACCTATATGTCAATATGGGTTATAATGGGTCAAATTTTATTTATAGTCTTCATGGTATTAACATTATCAATCATGCCCTTAATTCCGATTGTCACCACTGCTTTTAAATTCAGATTTTCTGGAAAGCAAACCATTATTAAAATTTTAGCAACCCTTTCCTTATTGCTAATGATTTTCATCGTAATCGAAGAGCAAGACAAAGGTACTCTAGGTACAACACTATTTTCTGAACTGACTCTCGAATATAAAATGGAAAATCCAGAATTTCAGCAAGATTTACGAGTGGACAGTGAAATGTTTCTTTCTTACTACTTTAAAAGACTGCCCAAATTAAAATTTGACCAAACTGCCTATAAAGATGCAACTTTAACCGATTCCTATCGTCAACAACTAATAGGTATAGTAACAGAAGATGAAGCCAAAATGTTCTCCATTGTCCTTTTACCCGATTCTAATAATAAGGCATGGATTGGAGTGCATTATGCAACGTGGACATTTGGAATAATGGAAAAACCCGTTATGCTTTTTTTAATGAGTCCAGACGGAATTTTTTATAGTTCTTGGAAGCAGCTCCCAAATAAAATTAAAGCCAGATTTATATTATCTGATAAAATTGATGAAGAAACTTATACGCCTAATCAAATATCGCGTCAGATATTGCTCAATGAATATGAAGAAGCTGAATAAAAAAACTTGATCATCGATTAATACGGTAGGACTTACGCACTGACAGCAGAAGTTTGTTAGGTGTTTTAATAAAAACAAACTGTTAAAATTTATAAACTTGGAGTCCAAAGCTTTAGCTTCGCTTACTTAGCTACGCTTACTTCGTTTCGTTTGGACGGTCCAAAGCTAAAGCTTATTTGCTTCGCTCCAAGGAGAAAATAAAAAAAATAGTTTGTCAATGCGTAAGTCCTATTATGATATATGGGTGAATAATTGAAAGAGCTACCACTATGAATAACTTATTTGCAAAACAATTTGCGGCCAAATGGGAAGAATCTTGGAATTCCCATGACCTCAATAAAATTATGGGTCATTATGCTAGCGATGTAATGATAATATCACCCGATCCCAAAACAGCTTTACAATTAAATATAAATCTGCCATTAATAACTTAATGGCTAAATCAAAACAGAAAAATTACATTAAAATAATTGATGAACAATTTATAGTTCCATACGAAAAAGGTGGTGGGATTATAAAATTTGAAGCATGGGAATATGAAAACAAAATAGTGAAATACAATATGGCTTACATCAATAAAAGCATATTTTCAAATGACAATGGAAGAGTAGTTGGTTATGATAATAGTCATAATTTTCATCATAAGCACTATTTTGGAGAAATTATTGAACTTGATGATTTTATTAGCTATCAAGAGTTGGTTCTAAGATTTAAAAATGACATAAAGGAGTTTATAAAATGGTAAATATTCAAAACGGAACAATAGAAGATTTTTTTGATTCTGCTTTAGAGACTGCAAAACAGATTGACAATAATGAAAAAGTAACTCCAAAACATACAATCTGGATGGAAACAGATGATTTATTAAAAATTCTAAAACCACAAAGAACTAAATTATTGCAATATCTAAAAAATAAAACAAAAGTATATTATAGTGTTTTGCTTGAAGAACTTAAAAAATCGCCATCGAGTTTAAATCAAGATTTAAAACTGTTATCTAAATATCAGCTTATTGATATTTTAAAAGAACCAAATGCCGGACATGGTATTAGAAAAGTTATAAAACCCTTGTATTCAAATGAAAAGATAGAATTTAGAGCAACTTTATAAAAAGTTTGGATAACAAATCATTGGAGAGAAATATTTGAGCCGCATGGTCAAATATTTCTCAACTGAGTTCAGCACTGCGTGCCTGCTCCGTTATGTCATTCTACGCTCCGCTACGAATAACAAAACGTAGCATTCACCGTTATCTTCCAGAAAACACTGGTGCATTTTGAAATATAACTAGTGCTGAACTCTGCGTTATCCCAAAACAGCTTTACAATTAAATATAAATCTGCTGTAATCGCTTTATGGCTAAATCAAAACAGAAAAATTACATTAAAATAATTGATGAACAATTTATAGTTCCATACGAAAGGTGGGATTATAAAATTTGAAGTATGGGAATATGAAAACAAAATAGTGAAATACAATATGGCTTACATAACTGATGTTACGCACTAGATTTCTAAAAGTTCAAGGCTTGGAGTTCAAGCTTACCTTGCACGAGTCGTTCAAGGTAAGCTTGAACTCCAAGCACTCCGCTCAATATAAGATTTTAAGAGCTTTTGGAAATCCAGTGCGTAACATCAGTTTAATAGCTGTGCCGTGTTTTTTCTTCAAAAAAGTGTTATCATTATCAATATCAATAACATACTAATTTTGAAACCAATTAGTCTGGCGTTATGCCTAATACAGATATGATCTATGAAATAGAACTTGGTGATAAATATTATCATCAGGCATTTAATCTAAGATATTCCTTGTTTTTTCGAGAGCATGGGTTGCCAGTAACTGTCGTGAAAGACAAGTTCGAGTCTAGTAGCAGGCATTTTGCGATTATTGAAAATGATACCGTTATTGCTTACGGTCGCCTAACAAAAATAGATAATGAAGTTTATAAAATATCACAAATGGCTGTTAGAGAAGAAAAGCAAAAAATGGGTTTTGGCTCCATAATATTAAAACATCTAATCAATATTGCAGAGAAATCTGGTGGGAGAGAAATAATTTTGAACGCAAGAATTCCATGCTTTTGATAAAATCAAAAGCATGGCTTTTATAGCACTACCCGTTTGTATAAAATACAGCGATAAAACCTGCCAGGTTTTAAAAACCTGGCAGGTTTGTACTTAACTAAATCGGGTAACGCTATATATATCTGGCGATATATTCCTATCAGAATTAACACAACTGCCTCATCAACTTATGATATATGGGTAAATAATTGAAAGAGCTACCACTATGAATAACTTATTTGCAAAACAATTTGCGGCCAAATGGGAAGAATCTTGGAATTCCCATGACATTAATAAAATTATGGGTCATTATGCTAGCGATGTAATGATAATATCACCCGTTGCTGGAAAGTTATTGGGAAATCCAGAGGTTAAAGGATTTGAAGCGGTTAAAAGTTACTTCATAAAAGGTTTGCAGGCTTACCCTGACCTAAAATTTAAGGTGCTTGAGGTTCTGTATGGTGAAAAAAGTATTGTGCTTTACTATGTTAATCAGAATGGCGTCAAAGCTGGTGAGTTCATGCAATTTGGTACGGATGATAAGATTGTAAGCATGCATGCTCACTATAATGAATCATGAACAATATAAGCAGCAGGGTGATGGCATTGACATTCCAGTTGGCCAAAAACATCGACATAAAATATCAGTAATATCTGACAAAGTTCAGCTAATCTTGTTTGAAAAATTAGAGGTCAAGGAAAATGGCTAATAGAGATTTGATTATAAAAGCTACCGAGATAGAAAAAATGGAAGGTGATAATCGGGTTCACTTTCTCAATGCAAATGCCCAGCGTATCAGGAAATCGATAGGTGACGAGGTTGGTTTAAGTAAAATTGGTGTACACATTATATATGTTGAACCGGGAAGAGATACAACGGAATATCATAAGCACTATCATGAAGAAGAATGTATTTATGTTTTATCTGGCCAAGGGACTCTAACCATAGAAGGTGAAGAGTATTTATTTGAGAAAGGGGATTTTGTCGGATTTCCTGCTAATACTGCTGCACATGATCTTAAGAATACCGGAACAGAAACATTGATTTGCTTGGTGATGGGGCAAAGATTAGAACAAGATGTTGCCGATTATCCAAATAAAAAGAAACGCTTATATCGCAATAATGGTCGGTGGGATTTGGTTGATTTTGAAAATATTAGTGATCCGAGGATAAATAGATGAGACATCAAGCTTCAGATGGTGATTTATCTTATCTAGATGATTTTAATAAATTATTGCTCAGACCCGACAGCTTTCATCATAGAGAACACTTGAGAATAGCCTATGTTCTCATATGTAAGTATGGAGTGAACGAAGCCCATTCTAGACTTAGGAAAGGAATAAAATCTTTCCTCAATCATGCAGGTGTTGATAGCTCAAAATATCATGAAACACTTACTTACGCATGGATTTTAGCAATATATCACTTTATGAATATATCTGAGGATTCGTATAGTTTTGAAGAGTTTATAACTAGCAACCCTATTCTGCTCGATAAGAATATCATGAATAGTCATTATAGTAGGTCAATATTAATGTCCGAAAAAGCTAAACAAAAATTCATCAAACCAGATAGAGAGCCAATTCCATTTCATCATGAAAAAATGGCATAACAATCACATACACTTGGACAGCAAAAAGCGCCGTTCGTTCCTAGCTCTGCTTTTTGCTGCTGGTGATGTGAGGCGTTAAGCATAAAATCAAAAAACCAATCTTGACATATAACCGGCGCGTCTCGTTTAGATATGATTACCGTTGCATAATTGAGCTATTTTCAAAAAAATCAGAGAAATTGTGATTCAAAAGTGAAAAATAAGAGCTAATTGCCTTTTTAAAGGTGCTTTTGTTCCCACGCTCCAGCGCACTCTCTTAGACACAAGTTTGAAAGTATTTGAATTTAATTGCTTTAATTCTTAAACAAAGGGCAACCACAAGGGATTGCCCCTACAAACAATGATGTAGGGGCAATCGGTTGCCCTTGTGTATAAGAGAGTGCGCTGGAGCGTGGGAACGAGAGTATTAGATGTAAAGAACATCCGTGCCAATATGGGTATGAGTCAAACCGAGTTTGCTTCTGCTTTTGGTATTAGCGTTAGTACATTACGCTATTGGGAGCGTGGAGATAGAAAGCCACAAGGTCCAGCATTGGTTTTATTAGAGTTGTTGCCAAATAATTTGCACCCATTGTCTGAACCTTGATTTTAATAGATTTAAAGGATTTACAGGATAATGGTGAAAACAATTCACAATCCTGACAATCCTTATAATCCTTTATAATCAAGGTTCAGACAATGGAAAACTTTCATTATATTAAAATAATACCTTAAATGACAAACAATTTTCAACGGAACTACTAATATCATGCCAATCAAACTCCCCTACGGCATCAGTAATTTTGAAAAACTGGTGACTGAAAATTACTACTATGTTGATCACAGTGCGGCGATTGAAAAACTAGAGCAAG
>JALWSU010000149.1:0-1182 GCA_026993485.1 Thiotrichaceae bacterium
TTTAGTTCTTTAGAAACCTCCGAGGTTTTGAAAACCTCGGAGGTTTAGTTACGCTGATTTCGTTTAGTTCTTTCGTGCTTCAATCATCAATCGTTTCATTTCCCGCACTGCTTCAGAAAAGCCACTAAAAAGGGCGCGAGCTACTATCGCATGACCAATGTTTAATTCGCAAATTTCAGGTATGATGGCGATTTCTGTAACATTATGATAATGAAGTCCATGCCCAGCATTTACTTGTAAGCCAGCATTAGTACCATGTTTAACTGCACATAAAATCCGTTCATATTCCTGTTTGCGGGCTAATTCATCTGTGGCATCCGCAAAATGACCAGTATGAATTTCTATTACTGGGGCACCAATACGTGCGGCCGCATCAATTTGGGCTGAATCGGCATCTATAAATAGAGAAACCCGAGTGCCAACCGCTGATAGGCGTTGACAGGCTTCTCGAACTCGCTCAATTTGATTGACGACATCAAGTCCACCTTCGGTTGTTAATTCTTCGCGTTTTTCTGGTACTAAGCAGACATCGTGAGGGCGAAGTTTTTCCGCAAATGTCAACATATCATCCGTGACTGCCATTTCTAAATTCATACGGGTGAGTAGAACATCTTTAAGCATGAGAACATCGCGTTCTTGAATATGTCTACGATCTTCGCGTAAATGTAATGTAATTAAATCTGCTCCCGCTTGTTCTGCCTCAATAGCGGCTTGTACTGGATCAGGATAACGAGTACCACGCGCTTGCCTGATAGTTGCAATGTGGTCAATATTGACACCTAAACGAATCGGCATTGTTATGTTATTAACTGTAGTTTCCATATTTTTTTTGCTTATTATTTAGTAAGTTAAAAATAGGTTACCATTTTAAAACCTTATTCCGTTAAAGTGCCAACGGGAAGGTAATGGGTGGGGCGATATAAATGAGGATAAAGGAATATCAATTCCGAGTGGTAAGCTTTGCCAAATTTCATAGCGTTTCCGTAGTGATAATAATCGCTTTACACGTTCTTTAGTCGGTGGATGAGTACGAAATAAAGAGGGTTCTGGTGAACGATATCCGGGTAATAAGATCTGTTCTAAAATATTTTCTTGATAAGCATCTATTTTTAGTAAAGCTGAGGCAAGGGTTTCAGGATCGCCTAATAAGGCTGCTGCGCCTAAATCGGCATTATATTCACG
>JALWSU010000149.1:1192-1701 GCA_026993485.1 Thiotrichaceae bacterium
CAATTGGAGCAAATATTAATATGAAAATGGTAGTCCAGCTAATTAGATAAAGATTAAATAGTGATAATAATAAATTGAATATTAATAAAAATTGCCCGGTTATTGAGAGAAAATTTGTTAAACGGCTCATCATGTCAGCAAAGCCCATAATTCGTATATCTTCTTGAGCAATGTGGCTAATTTCGTGGGCTAGAACTGCTATGAGTTCTTTTAATGATAAACGACGTAATATCCCATCAGATAGGGCAATGATGGCGTTCTCTGGTGTTCCCACAGCAAAAGCATTGATTTTATCGCTGGGTAAATAGACAAGTTTGGGAATCGCCTCTAAATTGGCGCGTTGAGCTAAAACTTTTAAAGCTGCATACAGATTTGGGGCTTGATAAGGAGCTATTTGTCGGGTGTGATAGCTTTTTAAAATCAGAAGCGGAGAAATTACTGGATTAAAAAAGTAGAGCATAATTACAAATAGAATGGCAGAAAAAGCCATGATTTTTCCACCTATTATG
>JALWSU010000150.1 GCA_026993485.1 Thiotrichaceae bacterium
TCGAGATGCCTTCTTAACCAAAGATTCTGCCATTTTGCGAGAAATTGTAATTTCTGGTTGCACCACTGGAGTTGGTGGTGCCAGACTGAAAATAATTGCTCCACCGATTAAAAAATGTAACAACCGATTTTTTAATAAATAGTGGTACCATTTTGGATTCTGTGGTTTAGTATTCATGAGAGTCAGTTATTAATTATTTACCCAAACAAAAGCTCGAAAAAATTTCTCCTAATAAGTCATCAGTAGTAAATTCGCCAGTGATTTCGCTTAAATGCTGTTGTGCTTGGCGTAGTTCTTCCGCTAGTAATTCTGTATGATAAGTATGTGTTAAAGTTAAAGCGGTAGTTAAAGCCATTTTCGCATTTTGTAAGGCTTCTAAGTGCCGACGACGTGCCATGAATTGCCCTTCAGTATTAGATTGTAAGCCCATTTGCTTTTTTAAGTAGGTTTTTAACAGTGGAATGCCATCACCAGTTTTTGCTGATAAATAAAGTATGCCTTCGGGATCAAAACCAGCAGGGTGTCCACTGAGATCAATTTTATTGCGAATAATTAGTAGTGGTTTATCAGGTTTATCTATTTCACTAAGCAAATCTTGATTAAAAACGCGATCATCTTGTAGTAAGATAACCAAATCAGCTTCATTTATAGCAAGTTTAGTGCGGCGAATGCCTTCCATTTCTACTAAATCATTGGTTTCGCGTAAGCCTGCCGTATCAATAATATGTAGCGGCATTCCATCAAGTTGAATCTGATCGCGGATTATGTCACGGGTTGTTCCCGGTATAGCGGTAACAATAGCGGTTTCTCGTCCAGCTAGGCTATTGAGTAAACTTGATTTGCCGACATTCGGTTCACCAATTAAAACTATGTGCATCCCTTCTTTAAGTAAATAACCTTGCTGAGCTTTTTCTAGGATTTTTTCAAGCTCAAGTAGCATTGTTTCAATTTTAACAATTATTTGTTCATTGGTACTGTGCTCAATTTCTTCATCTGCAAAATCAATGCTGGCTTCTATATAAGTACGCAGCCAAATTAATTGGTCAACTAAAGCATGAATTTGAGCCGAAAATTCTCCTTGTAAGGAGCGCAGGGCGCAAGTTGCGGCTTGTTGTGAGGAACTATCAATTAAATCAGCAATAGCTTCGGCTTGTGCCAAGTCGATTTTGCCATTTAAAAAAGCTCTTTCTGAAAATTCACCTGGACGGGCAAGACGTGCGCCCAATTTGAGGATTGCATTGAGTAATAAATCCATAACAATTGGGCCGCCATGTCCTTGTAATTCTAAAACATCTTCGCCAGTAAATGAATGAGGTGCGGGAAAATAGAGAGCAATCCCTTGATCTAATAATTCGCCGTCGCTATTCAGAAAGTTACTAAAAGTGGCATAACGCGGTTGTGGTAATCGCCCCAAGAGGCTTTGAGCTATTTCTGCGACTTTGGGGCCAGAAATTCGGATAACGCCAATACCTCCGCGTCCTGAAGGAGTGGCTAAAGCGGTAATTGTGGTCATTTTTGGTGTGATTATGTAACCCCCACACCGTCCCTCCCCCTAGCCTCCCACTGGGCGCACTCTCTTATACATAAGGGCAACCACAAGGGATTGCCCCTACAAACAATGATGTAGGGGCAATCCCTTGTGGTTGCCCTTTCCCTTGTGGTTGCCCTTTGGGGGAACTTCCACCCCAGCGGGAC
>JALWSU010000151.1 GCA_026993485.1 Thiotrichaceae bacterium
GGTAATGTCTGTCACTTAAAAGATTTTGAGGCTAATCTATAAGTTCAAGATTGCAACATCTTAGTACAAAATTTCTGTCAAAAAAACAGGTTTTGATTTTGTGGTTTTAGTGTTTAATGCTAACTGTTTGTTTGTCAGAACTAACCAATTTTCACTCGTTTACTTTCCATGCTTGAACCCATTTTGTGGAAGGCTAACCACCTCAAGCACGGTTGTTTATGATACTTAAAAAAATAACCTAAGTCAAATTTAGACTGAATTATTCAATCCAATATTAATAATCATCAATATTTTTGTGTACTATATTTTAGTAAACCTACGAGGTTTTTGGCCAAAATCTTTATCTGAAATACTATAGGCAAGTATCAATCTCCATCTTGAGAGCTAGGTCGATATAATATAACCACAAATTCTGATTCGTACTCAATAAAATCAGGAGTGGGCAATTGAGTTTGTTTTGCTAAATCCAAAATTCGCAAAATTCCAGTTCCCAAACGAGTCATTAAACCCAATTTTGCCATGAAGGACAAAATAATTGGATTACGTTCTACATGAATACCCATTTTTATGTTTTCGACTGTGACTGTATTTGGTAAGTTGCCTGGACTATGTATCTCAATTCGATCATCAAACATTAACACTCTAATTGGAGCTGAGAGTGAATAATCACGGTGAACTAAGGCATTAACTAATGCTTCGCGTAACATTTCTAAGGGAATTTCATAGCGCGTTTCTGGCTCAAAATTGCGGATAATGCCCCGATTAGATAAATGCAGACGTAATAAATCTTCCATACCGAAAAGTTGCTGAGGCAAACGACCATTTATGGTTTTACTATCCAAAATCACTTTTCCTGCCGAAGAACGTCCAGCAAAGTGAGCAAAATCCACCCGTGCAGTAGGCAAGTAATCTTGGGGGCGTTCACTAAAAAACATGAGTCCAGCAACTGTCAATACCTCGCCCTGCATAGCTTTCAAATTATTTAGCAAAGACTTTAGTTCCTGCACAGTACGGTTTTTATCTTTGGCGTAACCATAGGCTGAATTTAAAAATTCATTAAAAGCAGACTTATCAATCAAATCCAAATTAGTATCTAGTAAAGTCGATTCATCATAATAAAAAGCGCGAACTGCCATATACATCCGCCGTATTTCTTCACGTGAAGCTAATCGTTTTCCAGCATTTACTCGGATAAAGCATTGTCCACGTTGGGTATGATAGGGACGATCTAGCCCTTTGGGTATGGTTATTTTTAAAAGGGTTTTTCCAGTATCAAAACTCATAGCTTCAATAGAGCAAGTAGCTGGAGGTATGATATTTTTGGCTAAAATTTGTTCTACTCGTTGACAAGTCTTATCAACATCGGTTATTCCAGTAATACTTCCATCATCCTCAACACCCAATAGTAGCACCCCTCCGACAGAATTTAGAAACGATACAAAAGTAGCAGCTAAAGCATCTGGATGTACTTTAGCGGATTTAAATTCAGTCTGTAAAGTCTCACCTTGCTTAATAAGTTCTTTAATTTTTTCTTGAACCATTTTCATAATTTTTGTCTGGACTAGTCTATTAATTGGAGTCCAAAGCTAAAGCTTTGGACTCCAATTGCCAAAAAAAAATCCGATGTCTTATTTGAATGAAGACATCGGATTTTGATGTTTAAACCAATTTAGGTTTTATAGACTTGCTTGAAGCATAACACCCATATCAGTATATTCTCCGACATTCAAGCCTTGATGTACTAGTTCAATCTGATCGGCTCTTTGCAGCCATTCTAATGATACATTTTCTGGTATCTGAATGGGCTTCTCTGAAGCAATGCCTAATAACATATATTGCCCAGATGAATCAATTTTCACTTTGCCCATATTAACATCATTCGGAAATACCCAAACCTTGTTTGCATCAAGTTTTTTGCCTGTTCCAGCAGTTGGATATAAACGCTTCACACTGTTGGATTTAGTATTAACAAGGAAGAAATAAGTATAAGCTGGATTATTTAATCGTACCAGAAAGCGAATATTCTTCGCTTGATTATAAGCGACTAAACCCTTGCCATGTGTAGTAACAAAGTCTGCTACTAAATCAGGTTTTAATACCGCTAGATTCTTATTAGGATGAATCCCAGCATAGATTTCATCTAAATATTCACGAATATTTTTCGGCAGTTCGCTTAAAGCAAAAGTTTCAGAGGCAGTTACTTGTTTCTGAGATTTTCCATTTACAAGAGCAACCGTAACAGTCACATTTGAGCCTGAAGGTATTACTTTCCAGTTCAATTGATTATCTACACCCAACAAGGCTGCCAAAATACTCAATCCTGGACGGGATTCTGCGGTTTTACGCAATTTTTTAGCACTCATTTTGTCAAGCTTAGATGTTGGCAAAGTATTACCTGGACGAGGTTTAAAAACCTTACTATCCCGAAGTGCAGCCAATAATTGCGCTTCAAAGTAATCAGTTGTTTGATCCTTCATTTTCGAGGTACTAACATAAACACTGCGTGCCTTTTTCTTTGCTAAGCCAGCTACTAATTTGCTAATCAAAGATTTACTCCAATTTGCTACTTCATCCGCTGCTCGGACAGTAACACCAGGAATATCACCAGGGTCTTTGGATAATTCAGTTTTAGTGTTTCCAGCGGATATTATTTTGGCCTTAGCTTTATCTTTTGCCGAGATTTTTGGAACATCACATTTTTGCCAATCTACTTCAAAAAGCTTACCCACCAGAATTAATGTGCCTCGATCAATAATTTCCCGAATCGCTAAATGTTGAGGATCATTGGTTTTTAACGCAAAATTAGCACCTGCTCCTAAATCGGTCCAAGTTCTAAATAAGTTACCATCTATGGATCTGGTGACTACATTATTTTGTAAGCTCACCATTAAAAGTTCCTTTTTGGAATTTCTAAGAATTTTACCAGAAGACGCTACTAACCTCAGATCCATAGCAACATTAATAACACTATCTTCACCTGAAACTCCAGTATCTAACAATTTTCTAAAGAAGGTAAAACCCCAACTACGATTTCTGATATCCTTATTAAATTCACTAATCGCACCAGTTAGAAAAAATTGACTACCTAAACAGCTAATGCTACCAAGAGCACCGACTTGATTTACATCACACTTACTAGTATCCACCTGTGCTAAGCCACTAACATCAGTTATACCAATCAAATCAACAGCTCCAATTTCACCCAATGCATTTAGTGCCATGTCAGGCGCAGCCTGAGTTAGTTGAATTGAAGTATCCAATTCCTTTGCAGTTTTATCCTGAATTTGACCAACAGAGGCAGTGATTTGCCCGGCTTGACCACTTTCCTCTATGAGCTTGCCAAGACATTTTAAACCTTCTGTATATAATGTGTCATTGGTTGCCACTAGCCCTGTTGTTTGATGTTTGCGAACATCATCAGGCGATTCAAATATGTTTTGTCCACCACATCCCGCAAGGAATACTATGAATGAAACCCATAAAATTTTATTTTTCATCATTATTATGATTCCTTAATCAATTGAATTAAGTTTATAACTAAAAAAATACTTATGTTTATAATACAGGAAAATCTTTTAAGAAATCAAGAAAAACCCCGTTTTTGGACGGGGTTGATTAAAAATCGATACTATTAAGTATTTCAAATTAAAGATTTTGGGCACCTCCGGGTTTTTTTTAAAACCTCGGAGGTTTAGCTACGCTTACTTCGTTTAAACTGAAATGATTTTTCTGAAATACTATAACATCATAAAATCTGTTTACCTAGCATTTGAAAGTGCTCTAATAGCGGCGTTACTTCTTATATTACCACCGACGCGAATTTTTCCAGTTGTATTTTCTATGTTTACTCCAGAACCTGTAGCAGAGGACTCTACCTTGCCATGCCCACTAGCACTGGCAGTAACAGAGCCTGTATTTCTCATATTCACCCGCACATCAGCATTTCTAGCACCAGTTACAGTAACTTTACTGCCAGTTGCAGAGGCTTTACCTTCACCTATGGCAGTTACATTTCCTGAATTTATGACATTTCCACGCACATAAACATTGCCACCATCACCCTGCACTTTAATTTCACTACCAGTAGCACTAGCATTTTTACCAGTAACAGCCTTATTTCTACGATTTACCACTGTACCTGTTACAATTATGCGTCCATAAGATTTTTTAACCTTAAGTGTACTATAACCGGCACCGGCTTTACCTTTGATATTGCGCTCTATTGATTTGTTTTTCCGAGCTTGATAACGCTCAGCTGGGCCAGCGGATGTAATAGCAGGAAAAATCATTGTCATTAATACTGCTGATATAAACAGCATTTTTAGATAATTCATAAACAAACCTCCTAAAAAATCACCACATAGACTTGTCTGGAAATAAATAAGGATTTTCTATTTTACTTGGAGTCCAAAGCTTTAGCTTTGGCTGGTTTCCAAAGCTAAAGCTTTGGACTCCAACTATGAAAAACCTGCTTTATTGACGGACAACTTTAATATATGAAAATTAATTGGTGAGAGTAATTAATCATCGAAAAACGGATCATTGTCGAAAAAAGGATCACTCTTACTGTTATTTTTCTTATGCTGATGCTGATTCTTATTTTCGATAGTGGGTAAATTCACATCTTTATCTGCTGGCTCATTTACCACAATAGCAGATGCACTAACCTTACCATGATTGATAATAGTAATATTTTCCCCAGCTTTTGGATCAATTTTTACTGAGGATGCTGAGGAAGTTACAGAATTACCATTTGAATCAACATGAACAGTTGCAGAGTTGCCAACAGCAGTTACCACGGTTTTTTTCTTTGATTTTTCAATATGAACACTTGCAGAAGGACTAACAGTAATCGTTGTTGTTGCAAAAGAGTTGCTTGCACCTGCCATAAGTACCAGAACCAATAAGCTGATTTTTTGATACATTGGCTTTAATTCCTACAAAATTGAAAGGAAAGGATTGACCTAACATACAAAAACCGTTCTCCGATTTGTGGACAAATATCACCACGGTTCGGTTCCTGCTTCAACCAAGCTGGTTGCTTCTGGAAATCCAGAAACAGAGCCGTCTTGTCCGCAGGCGTTTATTTCCGAGGAACTCTCGGTATTCTAACTCAGTATCAACTAGATTGATATAAAAGGTTTTTCAAGTTAATAGCCGCATTCAAATCACGATCTTGTTCATGACCACAAGCGGAACAATGGTAAACACGCTCTGATAATTTAAGTTGGTCTTTTTTCTGCCCACAATTGGAACAGTTTTTAGAAGAAGGGAACCAACGATCAGCTATTAATAAGTAATTACCTTTGTATTTTGATTTATACTCAAGTTGTCGCCGAAACTCATAACAGCCTATATCAGCAATAGCACGACTAAGCTTGTGATTTGACAACATGCCCTTAACATTCAAATCTTCAATAACAATTCCAGCAAAATTTTTAGTCAAATATGTAGTTAATTTGTGAAGTGAATCTTTACGAATGTTAGTGATCTTGGCATGTAGAGAAGCTATTTTCAAGCGAAGCTTATGTCGATTATACGAACCTTTGACTCGGCGTGACAAAGAACGTTGCATTCGTTTCAACTGTTTCAACAATTGTTTCAGTGGTTTGGGTGCTTCATAAGTTTCGCCATTTGATAAAGTGGCTAATTTCTTAATGCCTAAGTCAACCCCTACGCCCACTTGGCTATCGCATGACTTGGGGTATTCAACTAATTCAACATTTAGACTGACAAACCACTTATTTGCAACACGCTATACAGTTGCACTGATTAGCTTTCCAGAGAAACAAACGCAATGCTTCTCGCATTTTGATCCAACCAAGCTTTGGAAGCTTAATGCGTTTGCCATCAAGCTGAATCTGGTCATTACCAATATAAAAGCTATCATGATGACCTTTTTTCTTGAATTGAGGATAACGACAACTACCTTGAAAAAAACGATTGAACGCCGTTTGAAGATGAATGAATGCTTGTTGACTGGCGTATTTTGTAACCTCATACATCCAAGGGAATTCTATTGGTTTAATCGCATTAAATTGCTTCTTCAGTTCCAAAGCGGTTTTAACCCCGATTGATATTGACGATTCCATTCTTCTAATGCCCAGTTCCAAGTAAAGCGAGCAATACCACAAGCTTTTTTGAAGTATTGTTCTTGCTTATAGTTTGGATCTAAAGCAATTTTATGGCTAAGTGTTATTTTCATATTTCAAGTTCAGAATTACTTGAAGAAAACTAAATCAAAACCATCACACCTAAAAAATTTTAGAAGCAAATGTGAAAACTGTTATCTATATATGTCAAGATTTGTCTATATTATTGGCATCTGTATTTAACCCAGTTTTTTCCAAAAAAACTGGGTTAAATACAGAAACTAACTAGCGATAATTCCGAATAAAAATCAGAAGAATCATCTTTAAAGCAATATAACTGGCTTATTTACCAGCATGAACTCTAACGCCAGCGGCACTAGTGTTGACCTTGTTACCTGTGCCTCTAGTATAGCTACCAGCACTAACCTTACCACTATTTTTAATTTTAATACCACTGATATAACCACGAGGTCCAGTAGTCATAGTCGCACCAGCAGCAGTTGTTTTAACCTTGTTTCCAGCGCCACGTGTACTAGAATACGCAGAAACAGCACCAGTATTCGCCACTGAGGAATTTCTAATATTACCACCAGCAGCCTTCATGTTAGCACCTACAGCATTTGTCTCAACTGTATTGCCTGAGCCACTTGTATTGCTACTTGCAGAAACATCACCTGTATTCTTCACTTTAGGATTACTAATCCTTGAACTACCAGGACCAGTTGCTTCAAGATTTGCACCTACAGCACCAGTTTTGACCTTATTATTACTACCACCAGTATTGCTAACGGAATTTACATTACCTAAGTTTTCAGCAGCTGTAGCAGCAAAAACAGAAGGAGCAGACAAAAGCATAGCAGAAGCGGCGACACCAGCAATTAATAATTTTTTCATGATAA
>JALWSU010000152.1 GCA_026993485.1 Thiotrichaceae bacterium
TCCCACTGCCATTAAATTAAGCCAAACCTGACAGGTTTTAAAAACCTGTCAGGTTTTTTCTGCGGTAATTTCAAAGACCTCCGAGGTTTTGAAAACCTCGGAGGTCTGATTTGAAGGCTTAACTTAATGGCATAAAGGAGTAATCCCCTTGTGGTTGCCCTTTCTGTTGTTCTCACCTTGATTATTCACAATAAGCACTGCAAATTGTGTATAATTGTATGGGTTTAGATAAAATCTAATATATTATTTTTAATAAGGATTTTTTGTTGTGGAACAAATTCGAGGTACCACCATTTTATCAGTACGCCGTGAAGGCAAAGTTGTGATAGGTGGTGATGGACAAGTCTCTATGGGCAATACTGTTATGAAACATAACGCTCGCAAAGTGCGGCGATTGTATCACGATAAAGTCATTGCTGGCTTTGCTGGCAGTACGGCTGATGCTTTTACCCTATTTGAGCGTTTTGAGGCTAAACTTGAAAAACATCAAGGACATTTAACCAGAGCAGCGGTTGAACTGGCTAAAGATTGGCGTACTGATCGCATGTTACGCCGATTAGAAGCTCTACTAACAGTGGCAGATAAAACCGCTTCTTTGATTATTTCAGGTACTGGTGATGTGATAGAGCCAGAGGAAAGTTTAATGGCGATAGGATCTGGCGGTCATTATGCACAGGCTGCGGCACGGGCTTTACTCAACAATACCAACTTGAGTGCCAGCGAGATTGTCGAAAAGGCATTACATATTGCTGCCGACATTTGTATTTATACTAATCATAATTTGACTATTGAAAGTTTAACCACAGAATAACCGACTAAATATGAGTGAAATGACACCTAAAGACATTGTCAGTGAATTAGACAAACATATTATTGGGCAAAATGCAGCTAAACGAGCAGTTGCCATTGCCCTGCGTAATCGTTGGCGACGAATGCAAATTGAGCCAGGGTTACGCAATGAAATTACCCCCAAAAATATTTTGATGATTGGCCCAACTGGTGTGGGAAAAACTGAAATCGCCCGACGCTTAGCAAAATTAGCCAACGCGCCTTTTATAAAAGTGGAAGCGACTAAATTCACTGAAGTTGGTTATGTTGGACGTGATGTTGAGTCGATTATCCGAGATTTGGTTGATATGGCTTTCAAAATGAGCCGTGAAGAGGCAATGAATCAAGTTCAAAATAAGGCAATGGAAGCCGCTGAAGAGCGGATCTTGGATGCTTTGCTACCACCAGCACGAGATGTTGAGGAAACTGAAAGGCAATCATCAACGCGACAAAAATTTAGAAAAATGTTGCGTGAAGGCAAACTGGATGATAAACAAATTGAAATTGATGTCAATGAAAGCCGTGTTGGCGTAGAAATTATGGCACCGCCCGGTATGGAAGAAATGACTAGCCAATTGCAGAGCATGTTTCAAAATATGGCAGGTACTCGCAGCAAAACCCGCAAATTATACATCAAAGAGGCGATGAAGCTGCTACATGAAGAAGAAGCGGCTAAATTAGTTAATCAAGACGAATTAAAAGCACAAGTGGTTGAACGTGTGGAACAAAATGGTATTGTATTCTTAGATGAAATTGACAAAGTAACAACTCGTTCGGAAACCAGTGGCGCAGATGTATCGCGTGAAGGCGTACAACGTGATTTATTGCCCTTAGTTGAAGGTAGCACAGTAA
>JALWSU010000153.1:0-386 GCA_026993485.1 Thiotrichaceae bacterium
GATTATCGGCGTGATGCTTGCATCAGCCATAGCATTCAGCATTTTGGCTTTGGTATTAGATTTTGTGGTAGACAATTTAGGTATGATAGTCAAGAGATTGAGTCTAGCACTGGTTGTTAGTGTAATCACTGGTCCTTTGAGCGGCGTGGTTACCAGCGAGCTAGGTTTTACTACTGAAACTACTGGTATAGTTGTTTCGGGGGTTACGTTTGTGATTGTATTATTTATACCAACGGATTAATAAGGCAACTTCAAAAAAATCATAAAATACCGCAGGTTTACCTGCGGTATTTTATTATTTGCGAGTTACTTAAATATTTGTGGTTAGGACCAATCATTTCTCGCAAGCGAAGCGGCTTCAATGACCGTTTAAACCATTCAAAATG
>JALWSU010000153.1:396-1680 GCA_026993485.1 Thiotrichaceae bacterium
TACCTATCCTACCAACTCAATAAAATTAATCCTATAAAAGAAAATATAACTCCTATCATTTTGATTAAAGAAATCTCCGAACCAAATAAAAACACTGCCACTAGAGTTGTAATTACTATTCCAAAAGCCTGAATAGCTAAAACATAACCCGGATTCGGTGCTTCTGCTAATGCAGTAACACTATAGTAATTAGCAATTACTGCTGTAAAGGCTAATAATACAAAATATAATAGTGACTTAAGTGGAATTTTCCATTCAGAACCTTCCCAAATCACTAGTGGTAAAAAAGCTAATGTCGTAAACAGAAAAAAATAGAAATTAATTATCCCAGATTTTAGCTTTGTATCTGCAAGAAATTTCAATAATAAAGTAATTGCTACAAAAAATATCATTGAAATAATAGCTTGCCATAACCAATCAAATTTCATTTGAATTTACTCTCTTAGTTAAGTGAATTTTCAATATGTGGTTAATCTCCCCTTAATTTGCTTTATGGATATAGGAGAAGCTGATTAATATATTCAGCACAAGCTTCTTTATTTTGAGTTTCTAAAGGGTTTTCTCTTTTTGTGGAAGGAGTACTTAAAATTTCATAGATATGAGATAGACGATTATTAAGATACCCATTTTGCATTCCAAAAAACTTAGCAATCGTACTATTTTTAGGAGTTCCCTCTAATGCTAAATAAAGCATAATCTGAATATCTAACTCCGTTAATCCATTCAACCAATCTACTTGATCAAATTTTTGTTTCAGCTTATTAACAATTACCTCTGAACAAATTTCATCATAAAAAACATTTTTAGGAGGAGCAGGGAATTTATCTATATTTAATCTTTCTGTCCATATCTTCAATAAAGTTGGGAAGAGGTTTTCAATAAACCCCCTTTCTTCAGGTTGATATAAATGATTTTTATCATCCCGATTAAGATTTAGATAAAGAAATACCTGAGTAGCTGGTATACGAGCAATAATATCTAAAATTTGATGATAACCATATTTGTGAGCATGTCTTTTATAAAACTCGCTTTCTTGAAATTCACAATAAGGTTGGATCTCTTCGTAAGTATGTGTTTTATATTTAGGTTTTTCGTTTTGAACCTTAAAAACTAATTTATCATATAAAAATATCTCATTTTTATAATACTTATCAATAATTGATATATCAGTTTTATACGTAAAATCAATCAGCTTTTTACCTAAATTGCCATTGGAACCTAAAAAAGTGAAAGTTATCACCGCATGATCGACATTCTAATTACTTTTCTTTAATTTCAACAACA
>JALWSU010000154.1 GCA_026993485.1 Thiotrichaceae bacterium
GTGATGTAGGGGCAATCCCTTGTGGTTGCCCTTTGGAGCTAAAACAATAAGCGTATCAGTTAATCTAATCCCATTAATAAAAAATGCAACATACAAAATCACATCAGTTTTAATTTGCTTTACTGGGGCCAAAGTGTTTTTATCCACAATATCGATATAGTCAATTTCTACAACTGGTTGTAGCCTTTTAATCAAGTCTACAATTTTATTTAAAACAATTTGGCGATTCGATTCTCCATGTCGAATTTCTAACTCTCCCAATTTAATGGCCTTATAAACACCTAAAGCAGATTGACGTTCTGGATTAGAAAGTAATACATTTCTGGAACTATAAGCTAAGCCATCAGTTTCTCGTAGAGTTGGCACTGCTATAACTTCAATTTTTGGAAAATACACTGCTGCCATTTTGGTTAAAATCGCCAATTGTTGAATATCCTTTTCACCAAAATAGGCTTTATGCGGCTGTAAAATATCAAAAAATCTATAAACTATAGTTGTAGAGCCATCAAAAACCCAAGGATGTAATTTTCCATCTAAGCAATTCACTAAATTTGCTGGTACTCTGATTAATTTATCAATCCCATGACTTTCATCAATTACAAAATTCTCCAAATCACGCTTTTCTTTATGCTCATTCTGGATTTGAAACTGAAAAATATCATCCAAAGCTTGAACTTGTGTAAACATTTCAGCCACACTCGGATGAAAAATCACATCAACATTATTTTGTTTAGCAATTAATTTATCTTGTTCAAAATCGCTGGGATAAGCAAAATATTGTTGTTTTCTGAACTGCATTGGATTCAAAAAAATACTTAAAACTACTATAGTATTTTCTTGACGCGCCCTTTCCATGAGCAATTCATGCCCCTTATGCAGTCCGCCCAAAGTCGGTACAAAACCTATTGTTTCTCCATTTTTCTTCAGTTCGGAAAAATATGCCCGCGCTTTTGAAGCGGATTCAATAATCTTCATTCCACAATCTCACAATTCAACCAAAAATCTTCTTTTTTGCCTCTGCGTCTAGCTATAAAACTTTTACCATTTTTAACAATGACTTCGGCAGGCATAGGCATACTAAGAAAATACAACATACTCGCAGAAAATCCATAAGCACCTGAATTCCCAAGACAAATAATATCGTTAATTTCTACCGGTGGCAATTCTACCTCACTTGTAAAAACATCCATACTGGTACATAAAGGCCCACCAATAATGAACTGGCTGTTTTTTATACTAGCTGAGTTAGCTGAGTGTTGCATTTTATTAGCAATAACAATTGGATATTTTTTATTCATCCTAATTGGTAAAAAAGCATGATTAATGCCACCATCAACAATTGCATATTTTTTGCCTCTGGATTCTTTGACACTAATCACTTTTGTCAAAAACATTCCCGACTCTGAAACCAGAAATCTCCCCGGTTCTAAAATAAAGCTAATCTTGTCATATTTACTAATTAAAGCAGTCAAGCCTTTACCAAATTTTTCTACATCAAACTCTGGCTCCGACTCATTATAAGGAACTCCTAAACCACCACCAAAATTTATACATTTTAAAGCAAAACCAAATTTTTTCGCCGCATCAAAAGCAATTTTTAAGGTATTTTCTAAATTATCTAACAAAATCTCAGCAGCTAATATTTGTGAACCAACATAAATATGAATACCTTGCAATTC
>JALWSU010000155.1 GCA_026993485.1 Thiotrichaceae bacterium
TGCTTAATAAGACTCTATCGTTACCACTTGGAGGTATTGAATATACAATGAAAGGTGCTTGGTGCAAAAAGAGAATTATCCATTTATAATTTTAAATAGTATAACCGTGGCAATTGAAATTTAATTAATCTAACTAAAATGATTAAATTTAGCCAGAAAAAGTATTTGTTTTTATTTTAAAATAATACCGCTATACTTTTTAAGTGTAGAAATATGGATATAGTAGATTAACATTTCGATAAAAATTGTTTTTATAGATCTATGAAACCAAGAATTGCTTTTGATTTAGATGAAACATTAGGAGCTACCATAACGGATTCAACTTCTATTATTGGATTTTGCCTAAGAGAGGGTTGTATAGAACTTTTAGAAAAGTTACAAAAGAAGTATTATCTTGTACTATGGTCAGTTAGCAATAGAAGCTATGTAGATAAAATTTTATCCTTTGGATTAAAAAAGTATTTTCGAGAATCTTATTCGTGGGATGATATTTCTAGCAGTTGGAAAAATATTCGGGAAATTGATGTAAAATTCTTAATTGATGATAATGAATATTATAAAGAAATCGCTCAACAATATGGTTTAGACTCACAATATATAATTATTCCACCTTTTGGAAGCCATGAATATATAAAAACCCCAATGTTATGGGTTAAACAGATTGCAGAAATATTGTTAAAATCGTAAATTAGATGGGTTATAACAGGAACACCACAGCTAGGAATACGCAAGCCGAATGTATAAGGAGGTTGGAAGGATGCCATTGATATGGATATTGAAGATATATTATACGTAATAAGTTTGGTGCTAAATATGATACTGCTGTGCAAGAAATGTTAGAATACGCACAATCACGAGGATATTACTAAATAACTTTATTTATAAATTTTCTTGGAAGATAATTTCATGCAAATTGATTTTTTTATAGAACCCTATATAGGGGTGAAACCAATTCTTTTTGGTATGGTTCAAACACAAGTCAAAAGTATTCTAGGTGATTATGAAATAGCTAACTTTGATAGTCTCAGTCAAACCTATGAAGAAATACGTGGGGGATGTGCTATACGTTATTCAATTCCAGATTGGACTGTAGTAGAATTGTCCTTTCTACCAGAAGAGCATTTATTTTTTAATAATAAAAACCTTTTTCAAGAAAAAGACTTGATAACTTTTTTGCTTAAATTCGATTCAAATCCTATTGATTATTTAGGTTTTCTTACTTTTTTTGATTTGGGTATTACAGTAACAGGATATCATGATGATGAAGACCAAAAAGCTATAACTGTCTTCAAAAAAGGTTCTTGAGATGATGCGAAAGCTGGAAAAGTTTATAAGCTTAGTCCATAATTGGGATCAGAGTAAAGTTAAGAATAATTGGGGTTAGAGTAAATTGATTTAATATTTTAATTTGTTTAGCTTTTATAAATTTACCTTTAAAATTATTTGAACAAACGTAGGTGGGTAGAGTAAAGCGAAATTTACCTTAAAATCTGCTCTCATTTTTATCTTCGATTTTCTCCTAATTTTTCACCTAAAAAACACTCCATCCTCATTTTTACTAGCTTCTATCCATTTTTCAGGGGGTTATTTATTGATTATTAATGAACTCATAAACCATTTTGCTGAGCAGTCTTCAAAAAAGAAAATCTTATTTCTCTCACTACTGGCTCATGATATAACTGTACGTGCTCGTGATACTTATATTGTTGGTTCAACACAGATTCAAGAACCACTTAAGCTAAGAGCTTTTAATGAAATACAACATCAAATAACTGGGCAGCTAATACATTTTTTTCTGGATGTTCCGATCCTTTAAGATATCCTGATGATGTATTCTTTAATATACTTTACGATATAGCACAACAGGCAAATTGTACTGGGTATCTTGATCAGGCCATAAAACACATCTGAGTTGTTGTACAGCAATGAATGCGGTTGCAATAGTCATGGTAATGTAACGGCAGTAATTGACGAAGCTGGAAATAGTTTTTCGCTTCGCTCCAAGTTAAATAGATAGAAAATCCTTATTTCCGGACAAGTCTAGTGTTTAAATTCTCTTATCAACGATTTCGAGCTTAATTCACAGTGTTTTTATCTGAAGATTTTGGGTAGATTTAGCCCACCTCCATTGGTTTCTAGGGACTACAGAAAAAACTAAACTCTGATAACCTAATAAGCGAATTATCGCACAACACAATAAGCGAATTATCGCACAACACAATAAGCGTAGTTAGGATCATAAGTTATGGCAAAGCCTTCTGAAAAACTCGCTGAATCTCTTAACATTCTGCATAATCTTCAAGAGCGTGGCTTAGTGGCTATACGCTCTAGCGATTTAACACGAACTCATAGAGAACGTTTATCTCAAAATGGCTTTTTACGCGAAGTGATTAAAGGTTGGTATATTCCCTGTCGTCCAAATGAAGCTAGTGGAGAAAACACTGCTTGGTACACCTCTTTTTGGCAATTTTGTGCTGCTTATCTCCAGCATTTAAAAGGTAAAAATTGGTGTCTATCTCCTGAACAATCTTTATCACTGCATGCGGAAAATTGGACTGTACCAAAGCAGTTATTAGTTCGAGCTATTAAGGCGAGTAATAATATCACTAAATTACCACACGGAACTTCATTACTTGATATTCGTGCAACAATACCAAAAGAACTTGTAGAAAAAAATGGGCTAAATCTGTTCTCACTACCTGCTGCTTTAATTCATTGCTCGTCTCGATATTTCAAACAAAATCCTAATGATATACGAGCGGCATTATCAAAAATAAGTGATGCTTCTAAAGTGCTAGAACAATTATTAGAAGGTGAACATAGTACTATAGCTGGACGATTAGCTGGAGCTTTTCGCAATATTGGTCGTCTGCGTATTGCTGATGAGATTCTAAATACCATGCGTGCTGCTGGATATAATGTTCGTGAAAATGATCCTTTTGAGACCGCAACACCAATACTTTTGTCTGCACGAGAACAATCTCCTTACGTTAATCGGATTCGTTTGATGTGGCATGAAATGCGGGAACTGATTATTGAACGTTTTCCACAAGCCCCAGGATTGCCGAAAAATCTTACAACGTATTTACAACGAGTTGAGGAAGTTTATACCACAGATGCCTATCATTCTTTATCAATTGAAGGCTATCAGGTTAGCCCAGCATTAATTGAACAAGTACGTAGTGGCAATTGGCAACCTGATACTAATGATCGAGAAAACTACAATGCTTTAGCCGCACGCGGATATTGGCAAGCCTATCAATCCGTGCGAAACAGTCTCAAAAAAGTTTTGCAAGGTGAGAATCCTGCTACGGTTGTTGATGAAGATCATAGCACTTGGTATCGGGAACTGTTTGCACCAGGAGTAACAGCAGGAATTTTAAAGCCTAGTGATTTAGCTGGTTATCGTAATGGACGCATTTACATCCGCAATTCCATGCACGCCCCACCAAGCCCAGAAACAGTACGCGAAGCAATGCCAGCATTTTTTGATTTATTGCGTCAAGAACCAGAAGCATCAGTTAGAGTCGTGCTAGGACAATTTCTTTTTGTGTACATTCATCCTTATATGGATGGCAATGGACGTATGGGACGATTTTTGATGAATGTTATGCTGGCAAGTGGAGGCTATCCTTGGATAATTATTCCATTGGATAAGCGAAATGTTTATATGACTGCACTTGAAGAAGCTAGTGTTAATCAGAATATAGTTCCATTTACTGACTTTTTGGCGGAATTAGTTAAACTCGGTAATTTTTTTTAACAACTGTAGCAAAATGATATAATATTTCAGATAAAGGGCCAAAAACCTCCGAGGTTTTCAAAACCTCGGAGGTTTAGACTTAAATGACTTTTCTGAAATACTATAGTATAAAAAAATATTATAATTCTTTAAGTTTAAATAAAAAAATTGTAACTTCTCAATATTGGAGTTCAAGGTTACCTTGAACAAGCTCGTGGAAGGTAACCTTGCACTCCGACTATCCTACACCCCCTCCAATCGCACTATCGCCAAATCATAAATACTGAACTAAGAATTATTTAACATATTGGAGTCCAAAGCTTTAGCTTTGGCAGGTCACCCAAAGCTAAAGCTTTTTAGCTTCGCTCCAAGTTAAATAGAAAATCCTTATTTCCAGATTAGTTACTGATGTTACGCACCCAGCTCCGCCTAGGGCTAAAGCCCTAGGCTAAAAGTAAAAGTCAGCTAAAGCTGACTAACACTTTACCAATCTAAGCTTTCCTTTGGACTCTGTAAACAGTCGGCTTTAGCCGACTTTAGCTTTTAGCCTAGGGGTTTAGCCCTAGATTGAAGCTCATTGTCTGAACCTTGATTTTAAGAGATTAAAAGGATTTACAGGATTGGGTCAGAAGCGATTGATTAAACAATCCTTACAATCCTTATAATCCTTTGTAATCAAGGTTCTGACAATATAAACCGTCAGATTGGTTTGATTTTGCAACACTTCTTTTGTTTTGTTTTATTAGTTCCAATCAGCACAATTACAAAAATCACAGTTCAGATAATTAAATTAATTGTGCAAGGTAACCTTGCACTCCGACTATCCTAAACTCCCTCCAGTCGCACTATCGCCAAGTCATAAAGACTGAACCAAGAATTATTGTAACTTCTCAAGAACTGTAGGTAAAAGTTCTATACTCAAGTGACATTTTGGAGTTCAAGGTAACCTTGAACTCCAAACGAAGTCAGCGTAGCTAAATATAAATCAACTGATCTGACCTACAGTTATTGATAAGTTACCGCTGTAGGTGTTGATTCCTTTCCTTTGTGGTTGCGTACCTCTTCTCGTAATGTGGTATGAAGACGTTCCCAAGTGCTATTTTTAGTCCACTTACGATAATAATCGTACACGGTACTCCAAGGGCCAAAATCTTTCGGCAACAAACGCCAAGCACAACCGCTGCGATTTAAATAAAAAATACCATATCTCACGAATATCAACACTGCGATGACGACCGACCAGGTTTAGCGTCTGGAATCAATGGTTTTATGAACTCCCATTCTTCATCAGTTAAGTAGCTTGGGTAACGTTGCTTTGGCATTTTGCTCTCCTATTGTCTAATTAATGTTTAGAATTTATTTTACAACAACAAAAACTTTTCGTATAATTATTAAAAAAATAATATTTTTTTAAGGATTTTTCTACAGGAGATAAATGTGCAGATTTTTCCAAAGAAAGAAGGTTGGCATAAGAATATGCCGAAAAGGTGATGGTGTAATTGAAGTAAAAGTCCAACAAAAAAATGTATATAATAAACAACTGAGACAATATGAGTACCCATATCAAGGTGGTTCATATATAGAACTTCCAATACCACACAAAGAATTTGAGATTTTAAATAAATCAACGCGATACCTACATGAAGAACCATGGACAAAATGATGAAACAAATTTTTTGGCAGGAATTAAAACGCAGTATAAAGCCTTTCCAGGCTATAACAGGAACAGTAGTGCGTCATGAACCTTACGGAGTATATGTTGATTTAGGACTTCCTTTTGAAGGACTGATTCAAATTACAGATTTAACTGATAAACACGGTTTATTAGGTACAAAGGATTTTCCGTTCATTGGTCAACAAATAACAGCAGTAGTTCTTGGATTTAAAGAAAATAATCATCAAATTTGGCTAGGTACTAAGACAAGTCAATTGATAAAAGCTATTGAGATATATGGAAAAAAAAGTACTGTACCATAAATTAGCATATTGGATTCAAAAGCCTGACAACCAGTTACTGATTGAATTCAAAGATAAAAGTTGTATCAGTTGATTGAAATTACGCTGAGTTCAGGAAAGAAGATTGAAGCTACAGCGGAACATCCTTTTTATATCAAAGGGAAAGGGTGGAATTCTGCTGGTAGTTTGAAGGTAGGTTGGTCAGGTTTTACTGTTGCGGGACGACTGTGGTTGTGGAGGAAGTCGATTCTCGTGTGCGGTTGGTGCGGGTGTACAATTTTAGTGTTGCCAATGCTCATAACTACGGTGGGGATGGGGTGTTGGTGCATAATAGCACAGGATTCCAATGGAATGATGGTAATCTTGGTCCAAATGATGGCGGAATCAAAATAAAACTATACATGATGCTCTTAATGAGGCTTTTAACCGAACTGGACAATCTCGTGATCAGTTTAATGTAAAAATCTAGGCTAAAGATGTATACGGAAAATTACGTCCAGTTGAATATAGAGGACCAAATAGTGCTGTGGTTAATATTGATTTTCCACATTATAAAGAACTTGATAAACATGGTAAATGGCAAACTGGACCTGATGCACCACATGTTGGCAATTTGGGAAACCAAAAACAGTTGGACATCTTCTTTTAGATGACGTTCCTTGTAGTAGGTAAGGAGAATAATAATGTGGACTTCAGAATCAGTATTTTTAGAATGTATTAGAGATTTAGGAATAACAAGGTTTCATAAATTAGAACTTGCAGAAGCAAATTCTATTAAGAAATCTATAGAAGAAAAATTTGCGATGAGCTGTAAAGATGCCAAACTCTTTTATTGTAGATTATTTGAACGACTAATAAACAACACTGGTAGTTTGGTGTTTGATAAACAAGCCTGGTTGTGGTTTCGTGATTACCCCGAGTCATCTTCAGTTTTGGCTTTTTTTGAGACAGATAAAGAAAGTGAGGTTAGAAGTAAAAGAATTGAACACATGTTTGAATTTGAGTCAATAAAGGATTTGATTGATGTTTATTCTGAAGCGCCAATTTATACCCTATATATTACAAATAGGAATTATGATTATTTATTAGCTTATACCGTTGAAGATTCCATTATAGCCGCTGGTACAGCTATGGATTGGTTAGATGCTCGTATGAGACAAGAAGGAGTGTGACTTTTTT
>JALWSU010000156.1 GCA_026993485.1 Thiotrichaceae bacterium
TGGTATGCTCGTGCTTTAGAAAAAACTCGGCAAACTCGCAAAGCGAAGCAAATCTTTCAAGCTTTATCCAAACACCGAGGTTTTTATGGCTTTTTAGCCGCTGATAGGCTGGGAAAACCTTATCAGTTCCAATCGCAGCCATTGAAAATTACCAAAGCCCAAAAGCAGAATTTGCTGAAAAAATCTGCTGGACTTGTACGCGCTCGTGAACTCTATTTAGTTGGACTCAAAGGTTTTGCTCGCATAGAATGGGCAAAAGCAATCGCAGGTTTTAATACAGAAGAACTTAAAACCGCAGCCGCTATTGCTAATGACTGGGCATGGCATGATCGTGCTATTATCACTGTTGCGAAAGCTAAACATTTTGATGATATAAAACTACGCTTTGCATTACCATTTTATGATGCCGTATTAAGCAATGCTAAAGCGAAAAATTTAGAATATGCCTATGTTTATGCCATTATGCGTCAAGAAAGTGCTTTCCAAGAAGATGTTCGCTCATATGCTGGTGCATTGGGATTAATGCAATTGATGCCGGCTACTGCTAGATTCGTGGCAAGAAAAGAAAAACTGCCGCCATTAAAAAATCCCAATAATTTATTAGTGCCTGATTTTAATATCAAATTTGGTACTAGCTACTTAAGATATTTGCTGGATAAATTCAATGGTAACTACTTATTAGCTACCGTTGGCTATAATGCTGGTCCTTCACGGGCAAAACGATGGGCGAAAAAATATGGATGCTTGCCTCAAGATATTTGGGTAGAACTGATTCCCTTTAATGAAACTCGTAAATATGTGCAAAATGTGTTGCATTATATGCCGATTTTTGAAAAAAATATGGGAGTAAAAGTGAAGCCAATGCGAATGGATAAGATTCAGGTGGAAGGGTGTTTTTAGGTAAATTGAATGATTATACTCGTATATTCGTTGGTTCTCGTTTAAGTTAAGCTTTAAAATCAGACCTCCGAGGAAAACCATACCTCGGAGGTCGTTAGTTTTATAACCTCCGAGGTATGGTTTTCCTCGGAGGTTTTTGGCAGTGAGCGGGAGCTTGGGAACAAGAACAAAAAAACTTGTTGAATAGTAAATATTATGCTATCACATATAAAGTTTATTACTGGAGTTCAAAAATTTAGCTTGTAACTCTATTTTATTAATTTTATTAATTTTATTAATTTTATTAATCATTTAATCTTATGTTCGATATAGGTTTTTGGGAAATTTGTCTAATAGCTGTTGTGGCTTTATTAGTGTTTGGGCCAGAAAAATTACCCGGTGCGGCTCGTACTGCTGGATTATGGGTAGGGCGAGCGCGTCGTTTTCTAGGTACTATTAAGCAAGATATTGATAAGGAGTTACGCTTGCAAGAAATACAAGAGGCGATAAAAAAAAGTGATCAAACGGGAGTCCATGATTTGATTGAGGAGACTAAAACTGGGTTAAGTAAATTAAATCAACCAATTAGTCAGGATTCCTTATTTTCATCTTCATCATCTTCTTTATCTTCAACTGAGAATAAATCTCTTTCTACTGATTCTACATCTAAAGAAACACGTTCTTAATTTATGACTGATTCAAATTCTTCCAGTGGCGCAGAGATGCCATTTGTGCAACATTTATTAGAATTACGCAATCGCTTATTAAATATGATTTTAGCTATTGTGTTGATTTTATTAGTATTGATGCCTTTTGCAAATGATTTATTTGCTTTATTAGCTAAGCCTCTAATTGCGTTAATGCCAGAAGGTACACAAATGATAGCCATTGATGTGGCTTCGCCATTTTTTACTCCTTTGAAATTGACGCTGGTTTTGTCTATTTTTTTAGCTATGCCAGTGATTTTATATAATTTATGGGCTTTTATCGCTCCGGGTTTATATCAGCATGAAAGACAGATGATTTTTCCGTTACTGATTTCTAGCACTTTCTTGTTTTATTTGGGGATGATATTTGCCTATTATGTGGTATTTCCATTAGTGTTTGGTTTTATGATTAGTATGACTCCGCAAGGAGTTGAAATGACTACCGATATTAGTCGTTATTTAGATTTTGTCTTGAAATTATTATTTGCTTTTGGTGTTGCTTTTCAAGTACCTATATTAACTATTGTTTTAGTCAGAATGGGGATTGTTACGCCAGAAGCATTGGTTGAGAAACGCCCGCATATTATTGTGGCTGCATTTGTGATTGGCATGTTAATGACTCCGCCTGATATGATTTCTCAAACTTTGTTGGCGGTACCAATTTGGTTTTTATTTGAACTGGGTTTATTTTTTTCGCGGAGAGTGCCGAAAAAAACTCCTCCTGATAATAATCCAAATGAAACACCTCCTCCAGCGATTACTAAGGATGAAATAGAGGCGGAAATTGCTCGAATTGAGGATGATAGTAAGAAATAATTTACACCCATTGTCTGAACCTTGATTTTAAGGGATTAAAAGGATTTACAGGAATGCAATAGTAGTCTAAACCTCCGAAGTTTTAAAAACCTCGGAGGTTTTTGTTTTTGCAATCTATGATAAGATAATTTAACTAAAAACTTATCGAAATAATATTATGGAACATACAAAACCTAAATACCCAACCGAATTACCTTTTATTTTTCCTTTGCTAATTTCAGCTCTCTTGGTTTTATTGCCATCGTTAATGATGATCAATTCAACTGAGAATCATAGTCGTTTTTATCTTATACTGTGGGGTAATTGGATATCACCTTTTATCTTATGGTTTTTTACGGCTACGGTTTTTTATCTACTTTTAAAAAAACGCAAGCTGCATCAAGAAATTAATACCTCAAATTTAATTGCATCCAAAATTATTCCAGCAATCTTAGAAGAAAATACGACTGTAGGCAAAATAGCCCCGATTGATTTATTTAAACGGATTCGAGATGGATTAACCCAAATGCACCCTAAAGCTAATGCTTGGAATCTTCTATTATCTCGTTGTCGTCTGTTTTTAGGGCATGAGTTTAAAAATCCTGAAGAAGTGGGCGTTTTTGAGCGCGAATATATGGATGCCTCTTATGCTTTGCCCCGTTTTATGATTTGGGCTATTCCAATTCTTGGCTTTATTGGTACTGTTTGGGGTATTAGTAACGGTATTGCTGGATTTTCTAATGCTATGAATAATGTAGATTCTGTTACAGCCGTTTCAACAACTTTGAAAGAGACGCTGCCGATTGTGACTAGTAGCTTAGCGGCGGCTTTTGATACTACCTTTCTTGCCCTATTGCTAAGTATTCCTTTAATGTTAATGATGACTTGGTTTGAAAAGGCTGAAGATAATTATCTGATGACTTTAGATGAGCTTTGGATTTATGAACTTAAACCTAAGATTTTAGCACGAATCACAAATACTGCTCAAACGCAGTCGGATTCAACTGTAGCGACTGAGGAAAATTCTATAACTGAAGAACTCAAGTTGCTATCAGCGCAAGTGGGGGCTTTACAACAAACAATGGAAAATTTATATGAAAGTATTTTTGCCTCTTCTTTGAATCAGTTGGAGAAATAATGGTTAAAAAATACCAGCGTAAACCTAATACGGGCTTGGAAATCAGCTTATTTCCATTTCTCAGTATTTTTTTATGCGTCATGGGTGTGCTGTCTTTTTTAAATCTATTGAATTCTGCACTTATGCCGCGCAAGTTAGTAATGACAGGCGAAGTCGCTCAAGGCTATAAAGTGGCTTATCAAATCTTTTGCCAAGCTGATGGCTTTATTGCGGTGCCACCAATTAAACGTTTAGCTGATTTAAATACTAATAGTAATAGTAATAGTAATAGTAATAGTAAGAGTAGGAATGAGACAATTCAAAATATCCTACAAAAACGCCGCCAGCAACAAAAATTATCATTGCTTGTACCAAATGAACAAAATATCACTAAGATTTTTCAAGAAATTCAATGGCTGAATGATTATGCTCGGCAAAATAATTTGCTTTATGAAGAATTTGTACTATTTGGGATTTATCCTGATAGTGGCGAAATTTATCATAAAATCCGTAATATTTTGGATAAACATCCAGAACTATTAGGTGTTAATATCGGCTTAGAGGCATTGGATAGTAATTGGAAATTGACGGATAGATTAGAAAAAGTGGAGTAATTTAACCGCAATGAAACTAGATTTAATCAATATCAATTCCCTAACTGATATTATTTCAAATTCAGTTGGGATTTTAATTTTATTTGCCGTTTTGAATATTGTCTATGAAGGCGGAAAAGTTTATAAATTAGAAGTGCCTTTAGAATATGAATCTTCTTTAATCCCAGCATTTTTTCTGTGTAAGGATAATGCAATAGTCTTTCTGGAGCCTGAAATTATTTTTATAAATGCTATTCTTCAGGCTAATAAAAAGTCTTATCATAAACAAGACATTTTTTCTTTAGATTATATGGATATTAAAGGGCAAATTGTTGAAGATTATGCTTTGTTGTTACATGCCAATGATACTAGTTCTTGGAGTAAAACCATTGATGATAGTCAAATTAGTGATGCTTTAGATAGATTAGATTCTAAAAAGCAATTTGCGTTTTTCTTTGTTTATGACGATTCACAAAATAATGGTTTTGAAATTTATCGTCAAGCACGACAATATTTAAAACAGCGACATGTGAAATCTGGCTGGCAACCAGTGAATAAAAATCATCCAGCATCAATTTGTTTCTGGGGTGATGTGCCAGCTTGTAATCGCTACTTTCCAAGTAGGGGTGGGTAAATATGACAAATACCAAATTCACCAGAATCCGAAAAAAATTCGGCTTTCCAACAGATGAACCGTTAGAAGTGTTACTTGAACGGGTGATAACAGCGAAAAAGTCAGCTGATAATTCTAAAAAAATCGCACTTGCCTACTTAGAAGCTGAATTATTACGTCAACTTAAATATCATCAGGATGCTCAACAGGTTTATCAGCAAGTTACGCAACTGGCTACTGAAAGCACTGTGCAACGGCTTGATAATCTTTCAAAACGTTTAGTTAAAACTAGGCAAGTACTGAAATTAAAATTGTTGGTTTATTTAACAATTATTGTTTTATCTGTAATGATTGTTGGTTTGAATATTTATGAACCTCAAGATAAAGATAATTATAATCAACAATTTGCGTTTGTAAACTGGTTAGCTGATAGACAAAATTCCCAAATTGTTTCGGCACTGGAAAAACCAGATACTGACATGTTTTTTGAAAATTCTCCAACCAAATCAACCACAGCAGCGGTTTCTGAACCTACAATTGATTCACTCTTAGAGCAATTCAATCCACTAATGGATAACACAATTTCAAGTGAGAAGAGTGATGCAACTCAGAGTCAGAATGTCGCTATTGAAAATATGAGTGATGAAAATCTAGTAGATGCACCATTCCAGTGTTCGGATGTTCCGATAAAATGTCGCTTGCAAGATCGTCCTCAAGCTTCTGGAGAAGCGCGTCAAGATATTTTTAAAGTAGTAAATACTTATAGCTATATTTTAGAAACCGAAAAAAACTGTAATGCGATTTCTAAACTAATAGATATGTATAGTGAAAAAATCATTTGGCGAAAAGAGGAATCTTCTTTGAAAGCACGACTAGAAGAACATGCCTCAACTTGCTATTACGAGCAAAAGAATTGGGCTGAATCGCAGTTACATGCAAAACGTGTGATATGCAGTGGGAGTGAAAACTCAGCGGTAACTTATGGGTATTTAATCCTAGCTCAAATTAGTAACCAGCTTGGGAAAAAACAGACTGTCAAAAAAATGTTGAATTGTGCAGAAGAATATAGTCATCATTTCTATAATAAACATGGCAATATGATTGAATCAGCTAATAATTTTATCAGCACCGCAGCTAATTTTTGGACTTATTTATCTGATCTGGATACTTATTTAATTCTTTCTAATTATGCCAGAGATATTGTAAAAGAATTATTAAAGCAAGGCGAGAATTTTTATCTTAGCAGTTCCAAAGCAATGCTGGAAATGAATCTTTTAGAAGCCTACATTATAGCTGATGATGATTCTGAATTTCTCAATATAGTTGATAGCTTAAATGAAAATCCTGCTGTAACTGAAAATGATTGGATAATTATACAAAGTTTAAATGCAATACGTTTGATACGTCAAGAAAATTATAGACAAGCTAAAAATGTAATAGATAATTTGATAATTCGATTTGAACAAACCCCCGAATATATGTGTAAACGATGGGATTGGGGGGCTTTTATAAAATGGTTAGATGAGAATCAATCTTCTAAATCGGTTGCCAATAATTCTCAAATTAAGTTGATTATAAAAGCTTTGGAATGTGGCACTAAGATTAATGGGATGAAAAATTTACAGGCTGTTAAGTACTGGTTGAGGACGAAATTACATGTTTAATTTTATAGACAAAATCATTTTCAGCACTGTCTCAGAACGGCTTGAAGAAATCAAGCCAATGCAGCCAGATATTTTTGAAAAACCGTCTACTTATAAAGGTTGGCCATTTTTTTTAAGATATTGGTTGGCGATGCGTTATTTAAAACGTAAGAACCAAACTTTGAGCTATTTTCGTTTAAAAAACCAATTTCCAATACCTGAAACGGATTTTGTGGAACAGTTCAAAAGCCTTTTTGCTATGAATAGCAGTATTTCTCGTTGGACAATTATGCTGCGTTCTGCTATTAGTTACCCATTATTGTTCCTTAGTTTGATTATTATTATTTTTTTAGTCATAAGAGATTATGATCGGCAATTGCTGGAAAAAGCTTTGTCTGTGCATTTAATACAATATGCGGATTTACTCCATCAACGGATAACGCCGAGATTATTGAATCAACAGGCATGGCTAGAACAAATTGATTTTAAAGCGAATCTTGAAAAAGACCAAATATTATCGGCTTTACCT
>JALWSU010000157.1 GCA_026993485.1 Thiotrichaceae bacterium
CTCTAAAAACCTCCGAGGTTTCCAAAACCTCGGAGGTTTGACGCGCAGGCTCTAAAAACCTCCGAGGTTTCCAAAACCTCGGAGGTTTGAATCGAAACCAGTTTCGGAAAATTTCTAATTACAAGTATTTCATAAATAGTTTGGATTTTCGCTGATAGTTATATAAACTACGCCGCTTGAGTGGTAAAGCATCCAAATCTGTCGCAATAAACCCCCTTTCTTGAAACCAATGAGCTGTTTGAGTGGTTAGTACGAAAATTTGGTTAATCCCTTGTTTTCGTGCTTCGCGCTCTAAAAACAGTAGCAAAGTTGCCCCTCTATCTGCTCCGCGATAATCTGGGTGTACGGCTAAACAGGCTAATTCTGCCATGTTGTCATAGGGATATAAGGCAGCACAGGCGATAATCATCCCGTCTCTTTCTTGTACTGTGAAGTGATTAATTTCTAGTTCTAATTTTTCACGGGAACGACGCACTAAAATCCCTGAGTCTTCTAAAGGTTTTATGAGTTCAATTAAGCCGCCAACGTCATCTATTGTTGCTTGGCGGATATTTTCATAAGAATCGCTGCTAATCAGTGTGCCTATGCCGTCACGAGTAAATAGTTCTAATAATAATGCGCCTTTGGTTTGTTGTGAGATCAGATGTACCCGTTGTACGCCTTTTTTACATGCACGCACGGCATAATCTAAATATTGTTCAGTTTTTAGATTTTTGATTTGTTTGTTGGTTTTGAGTTGTTCTGCTTCAGCCCATGTCAATTGTCGGATTAATTCTCCATTGTTATCAACAATTCCCCCATTTTCGGTTAGATAAATACATTTATGCGCTTGTAGTGCGATAGCAACTTCTATAGCAAGGCTTTCAGTAAGTAAATTAAAGCTTTCTCCAGTTGGGGAATAGCCAATTGGGGCAATCAATACGACGCTGCCTTCATCAAGTCGGCGAGTAATGTCAATTGCATCAATGCGGCGAATTTCTCCTGTATAGCAATAATCAATCCCATCGCGCACGCCAATAGGGCGGGCGATAATAAAATTACCAGAAGCTGTACGGATACGGACATCAGTGCTTGGGGTTGCCTTTGATAAAAGTCTCTCAATTTCGGTGCGAACTTCTCCACAGGCTGCTTTGACACAATTGAGGGCAATGTTATCAGTAATTCGTGTGCCGTTGATATAGTGCGATTGTTGTCCACGCGCTTGTAAACATTGTTCAATTTGCGGGCGGATGCCATGTACCAGCACTATGCGTATTCCTAAACTACTTAATAATGCAATATCTTGAATAAGATTAGTAAAGCTTTGATGTTGTACTAGTTCTCCTCTAAAGCATAAAACCAAAGTATGTCCTCTATGAGCATGGATATAGGGGGCAACGCTATGAAACCAGTCAACAAATGCTTTAGGCTGATTATTATTCATTTTGATTGTCGAAATTATTGACGATTATTGAAATTCGGCTAATACTTTTATTTGTTAGCTATTGTTAAAAACTGATGTTACGCATTCTTGTTCCCACGCTCCAGCGCACTCCTTGAGACATAAGTTTTTAAATAATTGATTTCATGGCGTTTAATCCTGAAACGCCTCTCTGGGCAACCACAAGGGAGGGCAACCACAAGGGAGGGCAACCACAAGGGATTGCCCCTACATCAT
>JALWSU010000158.1 GCA_026993485.1 Thiotrichaceae bacterium
TCAAAGACCTCCGAAGTTTTCAAAACCTAGGAGGTCTGATTTTTGTCAAAAATAATCAAACAATCAATTTTAAATCCGCCTTCAAATCTTCAATATCTTCCAAGCCCACCGAAATCCTAACTAATCCATCACTAATGCCAGAATCAGCGCGTTGTTCAGGAGTAAGTCGCCCATGCGTAGTGCTGGCTGGATGGGTAATTGTAGTTTTAGTATCCCCCAAATTCGCCGTAATCGACATAATTTTGGTAGAATCCATCAACCGCCAAGCCGCCACTTGTCCTCCTTTAACTTCAAACGACAATAATCCCCCAAAGTTACTTTGTTGCTTTTTCGCCAGTTCATATTGCGGATGGGATGCTAAGCCAGGATAATAAACACGTTCCACAGCCTCTTGTTGTTCCAACCAATGCGCTAAAATATTTGCATTTTCACAATGTTTTTGCATACGCAAATTCAGGGTTTCTAAACCTTTTAGAAAAACCCACGCATTAAATGGACTCATGCTAGGCCCACCTGAGCGAAGAACCGCAAAAATATCTTTACCAACAAGTTCTTCTGAACCAACAATCGCACCACCTAAACATCGCCCTTGTCCATCTATATATTTAGTCGCAGAATGAATCACAATATCAGCTCCCAACGATAAAGGTTTTTGCAAAGCTGGAGTACAAAGACAATTATCAACAGCTAATAAACAATTATATTTATGAGCAAGTTCTGCAACTACTGAAATATCAACCAATGCCATTAATGGATTAGAAGGCGTTTCCAAAAACAAAAGTTTAGTATTATCTTGAATAGCCGCCTCCCAACTATCAAGATTTTCTAAATCAACAAAAGTTGTTTTTATATCAAATTTAGCTAAAATATTAGTCAATAAAATAACGGTAGAGCCAAAAATACTTTTAGAAGCAACAATATGATCACCAGCTTTAAGTAAACCTAAACAAGTACTAAAAATCGCAGCCATACCCGAAGCAGTAGCGATACAACGCTCTCCACCTTCTAAACTTGCCAGGCGTTCCTCAAAAGTACGAACAGTAGGATTAGTAAAACGCGAATAAATATTACCTTCTTGTTTATGTGCAAATATAGCCGCAGCTTCAGCAGCACTTTTAAACACAAAACTAGAGGTAGGAAAAATCGCCTCACTATGTTCATCTTCTTGTGTACGCACTTGCCCAGCCCGTACCGCACGAGTGTCAAAACCGAATTCATTCCAATCTATCATTTATATTTATACTCCAGTGATTTATCCTTAAATATTATTTTTTGGTATTTCTCGCCATTTTTAAGTACAATATTAGTTCATCTAATAAATATGAATTGTTATTATGTCAGTAAATAATCCCTATTCAGCACCTAGTGCAGATTTAGATATAAAATCCACAGAGAAATCTCTGGATAAAATCAAACAATTTCCGCGCTTTAGTACGTGGGCAGTTATTGGCTTAACTATGATTACACTTGGTTTATATGGCTACTACTGGTTATTTTCGCGCACCAAAATCTTAAATAGCCTGCTACCAAATAAACCAATTGCAAGCTCATTAATCATTATAACACTTATAATTCTCTTACTGAATTTGGTTTTGACTTTGTTTATTCCAGTGTTACCGACGATGGAGTTTGTTAATCCTAAGATTATTGCAACAATCTATTTATTATCTATACCAGTAAGTTTTGTTGCGGTTATTTTGTTCTTGATTTGGGCATTTAGCTTCCGTAATCGGTTTAATATCCTTTCTGAAAGTAGTAAAGGCAGTAAATTCTGGTTAGGTATTATTTTAACATTCTTTCTGAATGTGTATTATTTTCAATACAAAATTAACCAAATACATGATGAAACTTGATTAACTGATGTTACGCACTCTCATTCCCACGCTCCAACGCACTCCTTTATACATAAGTTTTTAAATAATTGATTTAATTGCGTTTCATCCTGAAACGCCTCAAAGGGCAACCACAAGGGATTGCCCCTACATCATTGTTTGTAGGGGCAATCCCTTGTGGTTGCCCAGATTGCACTAAACCCGAGGAAAAATTCCAATGATTAACGCCAATTTTTTTAAACATATATATATATTATTATTTTACCTCCTTCTCCCTGTTTATGCCACCGCAGCAGAAAATCAAACTAACCCAACACAGACAACAGAATCCTCTCATTTCTATTGTCTCGACAATATTTATCCAAATAATGAAGTGATTATTTTGATACACGGTTGGAGTTTAACTCAAACCTTTGATGCGCCTTTAAAGCAAATCAAGAACTACTATGAAACCGAATGGGAAAATTTTATTGACTATTTTGAGCAATATAAAAATAGAAAAGTCTGCCTTTACACTTGGGATGTCAGAAAAGGTATAGAAACGCCATCGCCTTTAAGTCAAGTTTTGCTGAACTTACATAGCAAATCTGGAGTGCCTTATAACCAAATTCACATTATTGCACATAGTCAAGGCGGTAATTATTCCAAAGAAGCTCTAGTTGAACTTTACCTTCAAAAACCAGATGAAACCGTGCATGAAATTAATCTGGTAACGCTAGGAACACCTCATAAAGGTTCAGAACAGCTTTATTTACGAAACGTGGCTATGGTGGCTGAAGCTGTAGGTATTATAGGATTGACATCAGGAGCAGTTTATTTTTTTCAGCAACTCTCTGAAAATGCTGAAACTAAGGCAGCAAAGAACTTATATAATACTGGAAAATGGATTTCTGGTATTTTAGGCAGTGCCTACTTAGCCTATCGTGTCAGTCAATTTTCCAAAGATTACCAATATCCTGGACTCCTGCAACTACGTCCTTTAACAGAAAACCCCTTTTTGAAGACAATTAACGACAAAGTGCTTTATTATCAATTAAATAACAATATTTCAGCAATTTATAGTGATTATAATAGCATTGGTAGCGACGTTGTCGTATCAATAGACAGTGGCTCATGGGCAGGAGTAAAATTGAAACATCGTCAATTATTTACAAAAAGAAATCATTTAGACTTAATAAAAGGAGATGCGGATATTTTCGCCTATATAGAGAAAATTCTGTTTACTAAGAAATCATTGTCTGAACCTTGATTTTAAAGGATTTAAAAGATTTACATGATTTTCAATTTGCTAAGAAATCATTGTCTGAACCTTGATTTTAATTTTAAAGGATTTAAAAGATTTACATGATTTTCATTCAAGAGGCATTTGATTCTAATCCTTATAATCCTTATAACCCTTATAATCAAGGTTCAGACAGGAAGAAATTAGCTTAATGCCACACCTTAATTGTACTATCCTCGCTTGCAGAAGCAAGTATCTTTCCATCTGGACTAAAACTCATAGATTTTACCAAACAATCATGACCGTATAAAGTATCCAGCTCATTATAAGTATCAAGCTCCCAAAGCTTAATAGTTTTATCAAAACTGCTAGAAGCAAGAGTATGTCCATCAGGGCTAAAGGCAAGGGAAGCCACTGAATCTTGATGGCCTTCTAAAGTACAAAGCCCCCTACCAGTTTTCATATCCCAAAGTTTGACAGTCTGATCATCGCTGCCTGAAGCCAGTATAGACCCATCATAACTAAAAGCAACAGAACTGATTTTATCAGCATGTTTTTTAAAGCTATGAATAGCTTTGCCAGTCTTCAGATTCCACAACTTAATATCATTCAAACCACCAGATGCAAGCACTCCACCATCAGGACTGAAAGCAACTCCCCTCACACCATCTAAGCAAAACAATGCTTTATTAGTCATCATATCCCACAACTTTATCTGCTCGCCCTCTGATGCAACAACACGCCCATCAGGACTAAAAGTAATAGATTTAACCCAAAAATCTTCCCCTTGCAAGGTTTTCCGTACCTTTCCAGTTTTGACATCCCAAAATTTAATCACATTGTCTTCACTGCCAGAAGCCAGAAAACCTCCATCAGGACTAAAAGCAACTGAAAGTACTGCCGCATTATTCTCTCTACACCACCAACTTTGGTTCAATGTCCGAAGAAGTGTGCCAGTTTCTGCATCCCACAATTTAATGCTATTATCCTCACTACCAGACGCAATCATCTTCCCATCAGGACTAAATACAACTGAATTAACCCAATCCTTATGACCTTGTAAAGTATCAGGTATTTTCGTCTCACTGACTTGCTTGTTAAGCACTTTGATGCAATCATCGGAATCTAAAACATTTAGCACCCAAAATTCATCATATTGACAACCTAGCTGATTCAGTAAAATCTCGCGCGATTGCCAACCAACATATTGAATCCCATCCTCATTAAACAACACTGGAACCAGCTCTTCAGATTGAGGTATAATCGATGATAAATTCACCGAGCGAATATCAATTAAAAAATCCGCAAAATTTTTCGGCAGCAAGTTTTGCATCTTTTCAGACATTATAATCATATCAGAAGATATAATTTCTCCACCAAGAGCTCGCTGCACCGGCTCCAAATAAGCCCGTACTTCGCGCAAATCATTTACATATTGCTGACATGAAGTATTGACATCCCGCACCCCAAGAGAATAGGGAACGTAACAAATTTTATCAGAAAGACGCTCAACATAAATAGCCATTTTTTCAATACAGGGGGTGATTGGCTTTTGACGACTAGTGAGAATAGCACTTATTCTATAGTCGTTAAATCTACCCATAATGGAAATCATGTGTTCTAACATGACTATGCACTCCTATATTTTTTTATATTAATCTCAATTCTATAATGGAAATTTCCTTTCTTTGGAAAAGCAAAAATATTATCTTTATTTGTAATCAAATAATATTTTCTGGTATAAAAATTGAGAATTTGATTTTATGACAAAAATAATAGTTCAATTATTAATTGATGTCAAACCTAGAAATTATATAAATTTCATGTGGTTTCTTAAATAAAATAAGATAACAATATAATATTAATATATATTTCCCGAAAAATTCCCAATTATTTAGTTTGAGATTTGTAATAAAAATATGATTTTTATATCACTATAAATATAGGGTAAAATTCGACTACAAAGCTCCAAAAAAAAACCTGACAGGTTTTAAAAACCTATCAGGTTTAGCTTAACTTAATATTTTCACAACTCACCATTCGCACCAGCTTCAATCATTTCTCGCAAATTCTGCTGCACTTGAAGACCTAATTTTAACACCTTATCAGGTAGTTTTGCCGACTTTAGGAATAGAACCAAATTCACAGTCACAAACCAAGCCTTACCATCTTGATCTTCAACTAAAGCAATGCGACAAGGCATATAAGCAGCGATACTAAGATTATTATCGATCAATTGTTTTGCAACTTGAGGTTTGCAAAACTGGAAAATCTCCAAGCGTCTGACATTAGACAAACCTAAACGCTTAAAAGTTTCCGACACTCTTTGATGTCCCACCAATTTCATTTGCAATTCATGAGCGCGTTCTATCAAAGAATCAATCGCATCATCCACAGATACATCTTCTGCAATAGGAGTTTTTATAACAGTTTGTTCAATCTCAATCATCGGTAACTCTGTTGCAGAAACGATTGTCACTAGTAAAAATGTAGCTGTTAGAGCTATCAAACGGAAATTCATACGAATTTTCTCCTGAATAAAAATACATAGCCTTACTAAATTAAATACTAAAACAACTCATCACTATACCACCTCTATTTTAACAATTCCAATTTTTGATTAAGTACCCATGTTGGAGTCCAAAGCGAAAACTTTGGACTCCAAAACATACAAAAATTCATGATTAGATACTTAACCGAATCACACTTCCGAACTTAATTGCTCTTGACACCAATTTTCAATTTTCACCTTAATCAAGTCACGAATTTTTCTCGTTTCTGCCAACTTTTCCTCTTCTGTTCCTGCCAACACTGAAGGATCAGGAAATCCCCAATGTAATCGCTTAGCATCACCCGGAAAAATAGGACATTGTTCAGCACTACTTTCATCACAAACTGTAACTACATAAGTATATTTTTTCCCTGCTTTTACTAAATCATCCGCAGCTTGCGGTACTTTGTAGGATATATCAATACCCACCTCTTGCATAACTTTAACTACAAGTGGATTTAAAGTCCCTGGCGATAAACCAGCACTTTCTGCCTCAAATTGTTCCCCACACAAATGTTTCAGCCATGCTTCCGCCATTTGGCTTCTAGCACTATTATGAATGCAAATAAATAAGACTTTCTGTTTACTCATTATAACCACGCCTCAATTTTCTTCTTATCTGGAACCCCCCCCGCATGTACCACTTTTCCATCAACCACCACACCAGGTGTTGACATAATCCCATAAGACATAATTTGCGCCATATCTTCTACCTTCTCCAAATTGATTTCCACCCCTTTTTCTTGAGCAACTTTTTCAATTCGAGCATAAGTAGCTCTGCAATTAGCACATCCAGAACCTAACACCTTTATACTTTTCATAAATTTTATAACCCCTCCAATTAAATAATAAAATTAAATAGCCAACCAACTAAAATAATTGCAATAGTCAAAATACTAACAAATAATAACAAGCCCCACACCCGAATAACTTTTCGCAAAATTAAAAGTTCAGGCAAGGAAATCGCCGCAATACTCATCATTAACGCCAAAGTAGTTCCAATCGCAACACCTTTACTAAGCATAGCTTCCGCTAAAGGAATAACACCTACAGCATTAGAATATAAAGGCACGCCTAAAATCACCGCCATTGGTACAACTAGAAAATTATCTTTACCAGTTAAACTCTCAGCCCAACTTTCTGGAAAATAGCCATGAAAAAGCGCACCAGCACCAACACCAACTAACACCCAAAGCCAAATACGCCCGACAATTTCTTGAACTTCAGCCTTCGCAAATTCATGTCGCCCGCCTAAGGA
>JALWSU010000159.1 GCA_026993485.1 Thiotrichaceae bacterium
AAAAACCGCAGCCGATTACCAAATTGCCGATAATACTTATAAAACGGTTAAAGTTAGTGGTGAGTTGATTAATTTATTACGCTCTAGCCAAAAATCTTTTGATTTATTGTTGAATATTCAGGTGCCCGATTTATTGGTGTTTCAGAATTTGCAAATGAAGCAGGAGTTTGCAATTCTAACGAAGAAATTGGCTGAATGAGTAAATAAGTAGGGGCAATCCCTTGTGGTTGCCCTTTTTTTTTGTTATTAAAAGGAGGGAGAATGAATGAAAGGTGGACTTGGTAATATAATGAAACAAGCCCAGAAAATGCAGGCGGAAATGCAAAAATCCCAAGAAGAATTGGCAAATATGGAAATCACTGGGGAATCTGGCGGTGGTTTAGTTAAAGTGGTGATGACGGGGCGGCACGATGTACGGCGTGTTGAAATTGATGCGACATTAATGGGTGATGATAAAGAAATGTTGGAAGATTTAGTGGCTGCCGCTGTTAATGATGCGGTGCGTAAAGTTGAAAAAACCAGTCAAGAAAAACTGGCTGGCTTGGCTGGTGGTATGGGATTACCGCCAGGTTTCAAATTACCATTTTAAGTTTGAACTTTAATGAATACTACTTCGGCAGAATTAAATAGGTGGTTTGAAAAGCCATTGGGGCAGCACTTATTAAGTGAAGAAGTCGAAGTTTTGCAAACAATTTTACCGCATTTATTTGGTTATCATTTGTTGCAAATTGGTAATGTTGGTTATGGTTGCTTGCTTGATAGCAGTCGCATTATGCATCGGTGTGTGTTGAGTTCGTATGCGAATTTGATTAATAAACCTTATACAAGCGTTTATGGTTTAGCCGATGCTTTGCCCTTTGCGAATGAAAGTTTGGATGTTGTGGTATTGCCACATATTTTGGAATTTAAAGAAAATCCACATGAAATTTTGCGTGAAGTTGAACGGGTTTTAATTCCAGAAGGTTATATTATTATTTTGGGATTTAATCCGCTAAGCTTTTGGGGATTGTGGCGTTGGCTATTTGCGCGGCGTGATACGGTTCCTTGGTGTGGACAATTTTTATCGCAATTACGAGTTAAAGATTGGTTAGCTTTATTGGGTTTTGAGCTTCAAGATTCTAAAAGTTTCTTTTTTGCATTACCGTTTCGTCACAGAATCAGTTGGTTAAACAAAATTATTGGTATCGGTAATTTTGGGGCTGTATATGTGCTGGTTGCGAAAAAACGTGTAGCTACTTTGACATTACTAAAATCGAAATGGCAAAAAGCTCCTACTTTAGTACCAAAGGCTGTTGGTACGCCTTTTAAGGGAAACAAATGAATCTAAATCTGGTTGAAGCTTTTACTGATGGCGCATGTCGTGGTAATCCTGGTGGAGCAGGGGGTTGGGGGGTGTTATTGCGTTATAAAGGTAAAGAAAAACAACTTTTTGGTGGGGAGTTGAATACTACTAATAATCGCATGGAATTATTAGCTGCAATTATGGCTTTAGAAAGTTTAACCCATCCTTGTCAAGTTCGTTTGATGACTGATTCACAATATGTGAAAAAAGGAATTACGGAATGGATTGGGGCTTGGAAAAAACGCGGTTGGTTAAGAGCGAATCGGAAACCAGTTAAAAATGTTGATTTGTGGCAACGTTTGGATGCTGCCACTCAGAAACATGATGTTGAATGGTTATGGGTGAAGGGACATAGTGGACATGCAGAAAATGAGTTGGCTGATGAGTTGGCAAATCAAGGCGTAGATTCTGTGCTAAAAGAGGAGACTTAAATATGCGCCAAATTGCTTTAGATACTGAAACCACTGGACTTTCACCCAGTCAAGGACATAGGATTATTGAAATTGGTTGTGTCGAAATTGTAAATCGACGCATTACTGAGCGATATTTTCATCGGTATTTGCAACCAAACCGCCAAATTGATGCGGATGCTGTAACAGTTCACGGGATTACAAACGAATTTATTCAGGATAAACCTAGTTTTGCTGATGTGGTTGACGAATTCATGGATTTCATTAAAGGGGCTGAACTTATTATCCATAATGCTCCATTTGATGTCGGGTTTATTAACCATGAACTGAATTTACTCAATCAAGCTTGGCAGCCTCTAGATGATTATTGTAAAATTCTTGATACCTTAGCACTCGCCAGAAAGCGTCATCCGGGACAAAAAAATAGTCTGGATGCTTTATGTAAACGCTATTCTATAGATAATTCAAAGCGGCAATTACATGGTGCTTTGCTAGATGCACAAATTCTAGCAGATTTGTATTTGGCAATGACAGGCGGGCAAGTGAGTTTATTAGCCTTGAATGAAAAAAAACCATCTGTTCAAGCATTTCAACCAATTTCATCAGAACGCCCCCCTTTATGTATCATCGCCCCCACTGATCAGGAATTACAAGCCCATGAGCAATGTTTAGCAACTATTGATAAAGTCAGTGGAGGAAAATGTTTATGGCAAACTTTGTAATTATAATTTACAGATCGCTCAAGCCTAGTTCATCAAGCAATTCTTCAACAGTCTGATGTTTAACTGGTATTTCATTACTTTCTTCTAATTTCTTCATTAGCTTGGAATGTTTTTGAATTGAGTTAAATATGTGCGTCAATTTCAAAAATTGCTCTAATTCATTAGCTGGTATCATAGCAACATTTTCTCCTCCTCCTCGTGTGATAAAAATCACTTCCCGATCATTGATTACTTGTTCGCAAAACTGACTTAAATTAGCTGCGGCTTCAGTTAAGGTTATTTCAGGGTACATTTGAGTTTCTCCAGTTAATATGCATTTTTTCAGTCAATAAAATTTTTTTATTGATGAAAATAATGCTTTTATTAATGCGGTTTTCAACAAGTTTTTCAATCAAATAGTTTGCCGTATTATAATAAGTTAGGACTTACGCATTGACAGTTGATGTTTGCTAGGTTTTTTAATAAAAACAAACTGTTAAACTTTATAACTTACTTGGAGTCCAAAGCTTTAGCTTTGGACTCCATTATAATTGGCATGGATAATGGCATGATGTGTTATCCTTAGCCGTTTTAACAAGCAAAATATTTTATAGTAATTGTTGTTTAGAGTAAAACAGAGTAACAAATAATAAAGATAAAGAGAAATTATGGCAGAATCCTACACCAAAACCACCTATCAATCATGGGGAGATCGAATCAAAGACTCTTTTCGTGGTGCAATAGTCGGTTTAATTTTATTTGTGGGCGCATTTCCAGTATTATTTTGGAATGAAGGGCGTGCTGTATTGAGAACTCAAACTTTAGAAGAAGGAGAAAAAGTAGTTCTCTCAATTGAAGCGGATGAAATTGACTGGCTTTATGATGATAAGCTGGTTCATTTAACTGGTAAAACCGCAACAAATGAAACCTTAAGCGATGATAAATTCAATGTAGCAGTTAAGAACGCTATCAAATTGCGGCGTGTTGTGGAAATGTATCAATGGCAAGAGGAGAGTCATATTGAAACTAGGGAACAGTTTGGCGGTGGTAGTGAAACAATAACAACTTATACTTATTTTAAACAATGGTCATCAATATTGAATGATTCTAATAAGTTTCAACAGCCAGAAGGTCATCAAAATCCAGCCTATATGCCTGTTAAGGGCGAAACTTTTGTTGCCAAAAAGGTGAAATTAGGTTTATTTAGCCTGTCTAAAAACCTGATAAATCAAATGAACAATTATCAACAGTTACCAATAACTCCTGAAATATTTGCTAAAATGCAGGAAAAAGGGGTAACTCATTTAGATGGCAAAGAAATACAATTAAAACAAGCTAGTTTCTATATCGGTAATAATCCTAGTTTTCCTGAAATCGGTGATTTACGGATAAAATTTGAATGGGTTAAACCAGAGCTTATTAGTGTTATTGCTAAACAAATGGGTTCTAAATTAATGCCTTATAAAACTAAAGCTGGTGGAGTAATTGAACTATTTGAATATGGCGAAGTAACTGCTCAAGAAATGTTTGAACATGCCAAAATGGAAAATATCATAATTACATGGTTTTTACGAATTATTGGCTTTATTATGATGTTTATTGGTTTGAACTTGCTTTTTGAAGTGTTGAGAATGCTGGCGGCGGTGGTTCCAACTATTGGTAACATTATTGGGATTTTGGGTGGAATTTTCGCTTTTTTGGTTGCTTTAGTTTTTAGTTTGATTACTATTGCTGTTGCTTGGTTATTTTATCGCCCGCTTTTGGGACTTACAATTCTTGTTATTGCTGGTAGTCTTTTGGTTTTAATTCTTTATTTTAGTAAACCAAAACAATCAGTCAAACTACAAGTTCCACCACAACAAGATAAAACCAAACTTCAGCCAAAAGAAGGTAAAAATGATAGTAGTACTGATGGTGGTAGCATTTTTTCTGATATTGATGTTCCAATCAAATAACTGATGTTACGCTCCTTGCTTCAATTCGCCTAGGGCTGAAGCCCTAGGCTGAGAGCTAAAGTCGGCTAAAGCCGACTGTTTACTGAGTTCAAAGGCTAGATTAGTAAAGTGCTAGTCAGCTTTAGCTGACTTTTACTTTTAGGGGTTGAGCCGCGAGGCGGATTGAAGCTGGGTGCGTAACATCAATAAAATTAAGTTCGGAGCGAAATTATATAAATGAAACTTTGTAATTTTGAAATCGGCTTAAATAAGCCATTTTTTCTAATTGCGGGCCCCTGTATCATTGAATCAGAGCAATTAGCTTTAGATACTGCTGGACAATTAAAAGCTATCACTGATGAACTGGAGATTCCATTTATTTATAAATCTTCTTTTGATAAAGCTAATCGTTCATCGCATTCCAGTTTTCGAGGCTTAGGCATGGAAACTGGTTTACGCATTCTCGAAACCGTAAAAAAACAAATTGGTGTACCGATTTTAACCGATGTCCATGAAGATACTCCATTAGATGAAGTTGCCAGCGTAGTCGATGTATTACAAACCCCAGCCTTTTTGTGCCGACAAACTAATTTTATCCAAAATGTCGCCCGTCAAGGCTTACCAGTGAATATCAAAAAAGGGCAATTTTTAGCACCTAATGATATGATTAACGTGGTAGAAAAAGCTAAGGTTGTGGGTAATGAGCAAATTATGGTTTGTGAGCGTGGCGTTTCTTTTGGTTATAATAATCTAGTTGCAGATATGCGCTCATTAGCTATTATGCGTAATACTGGCTGCCCTGTTGTCTTTGATGGCACTCATTCAGTACAATTACCAGGTGGACAAGGTAATGTTTCAGGGGGGCAGCGTGAATTTGTACCAGTCTTAGCTCGCGCCGCAATTGCGGTTGGAATAGCTGGTTTATTTTTAGAAACACATCCAGAGCCTGATAAAGCTTTAAGTGATGGACCAAATTCGTGGCCTTTAAATGAAATGTCAAGTTTGCTTAAAAGTTTAAAAATGATTGATCAAGTGGTTAAAGATAATTGTTATTTATAGATAGTATTTCAAAGATTTTAGCCCAAAACCTCCGAGGTTTTGAAAACCTCGGAGGTTTAGACTATTTTGAGTTTTTTATTATTAACATAGGAAAAAAAAGTGTCAGAAATTATTCAAATCCATGCACGTGAAATTCTTGATTCTCGCGGTAATCCTACCGTTGAGGCTGATGTTACTACTGAATTAGGAGCTATAGGACGTGCAGCAGTTCCTTCAGGTGCTTCTACTGGTTCCAGAGAAGCCTTAGAATTGCGTGACGGTGATAAAAGCCGTTATCTTGGTAAAGGCGTACAAAAAGCAGTTGAACATATTAATGGTGAAATACAAGAGGCTTTAATTGAGCTAGATGTAACTGCACAAACCGAAATTGATAAAACCATGATCGCCTTAGATGGTACCGAGACTAAAAGCCGTTTAGGGGCGAATGCTATTTTAGCAGTTTCAATGGCGGCAGCTAAGGCGGCAGCGAATGAGCTTGAAATGCCTTTATATCGCTATCTCGGCGGAGCGGGTGCTATGGAAATGCCAGTTCCAATGATGAACATAATTAACGGTGGTGAACATGCGGATAATAATGTTGATTTACAAGAGTTTCTGATTATACCAGCAGGTGCGCCGTCCTTAAAAGAAGCTGTGCGCTATGGTGCAGAAGTTTTTCACGCTTTAAAAAGTGTATTACATAAACAGGGCTTAAATACTGCTGTTGGCGATGAAGGCGGATTTGCACCTAATTTGTCTTCCAATGAGGCTGCTATTGAGGTGATTTTGCAAGCAATTGATAATGCAGGTTTTAAAGCCGGTAAAGATATTTGGTTAGGAGTAGATGCTGCTAGTTCGGAATTTTATAAAGATGGTAAATATGACATAGCCTCTGAAGGCAAACAATTAGATTCAGCCCAGTTCGTTGATTACCTCGCCGCTTGGGTTGATAAATACCCAATTCTGTCAATTGAAGATGGCATGGCTGAAAATGATTGGGATGGATGGGCAATATTAACAGAAAAACTTGCCAAAAAGGTACAATTAATTGGTGATGACATATTTGTAACGAATACTGCCATTTTTAAACAGGGTATTGATAAAGGTATTGGCAACTCAATTTTAATTAAACTAAATCAAATTGGTACAATCACCGAAACACTAGCAGCGATTGAAATGGCGAAAAAAGCGAGTTATACAGCCGTTATTTCTCATCGCTCAGGCGAAACGGAAGATAGTACTATTGCTGATTTAGCAGTAGCAACTTCGGCTGGACAAATAAAAACTGGTTCATTATCTCGCTCTGATAGAATTGCGAAATATAACCAATTGATTCGTATAGAAGAAGAATTGGGTAATCAGGTTATTTATCCGGGAATGACAGCGTTTTATAATTTATAACATTTATAA
>JALWSU010000160.1 GCA_026993485.1 Thiotrichaceae bacterium
GGCGGTGATGGTTGTAATGACGAACCACCTGAATTAACTGATGATACTAAAAAACCAGTTGGAAGCGAAATTAGTCTCACACAAAGAGAATTTAATGATAAAGTTATTGATTTAAACGTAAAAGTTCCAGGTGGCATCATCAGTATTTTCCGCCGTTATTACGACAATCAATGGCACATATATCCAATTCAAAACCATTTAATTCCAATCAAAGATGACTCAAAAAAAATTACTGGACTCAAAAAAAATGGCATTCTATATCAAGCTTCCACAAACGAAATTTATCTCAACAACAATGCCAGAATAATCAAACATCAAACTGGTTATAAATGGCAAGATAAAATGGGAAATTGGGCGGAATATAATTCCAATTTTAATTTACTCAGCTTCGGCAATCGCACTGGAACTCTTGGAAAAATCTTATATAAAAATAATCAAGTTATTGGAATCAGTGATCGTAATGAGAAACAAATTATTTGGGTAGAAACTGGAACTGGCACTGGAATTGGAGCAGTTCATGATTCTCAAAATCGTCGTGTAGAATATCACTACACAAATGGCAATTTAACCAATGTAACTGATGTTTTAGGAAAAACAACAATTTATGAATATCAAACTCTAAAAAATGCTAATTTATTGAAAAGTAAAAAATATTCTGATGGTAGAATTACAACAATTCAATATGATAACCAAGGACGTCCAATAGCTGTTACTGATGCTAATGGTAAAGGTTATACTTTTGAATATGACTATAATTCAGCTAAAAAAGAATATTATATTAGAATGCAGAATTCCTCTGGAAAAATTCAAGAAACTTGGTTTGATCAAGATGGTCAAACTAAACGAGTAGATATAAATGGTAGAACTATTAAACTGTTGGATAAAAATACTGGTTCTTTGAAAATCACAGATGAAAAGGGTAATGTTACACAAAAGTTTTATGATGAGTGGGATAATCTGACTCAGGTAATTTATCCTGATGGCTCAATAGCTTCATTTGAATATGAACATAAATTTAACCGAATCAAAAAAATTGTTGATCGACGTGGTTATATTATTGATTATAAATATAATGAGTTTGGGGATTTATTGGAAAAGCGAGAAGCAGTTGGAACAATTGATGAAAGAATCACAACATTTACTTATGATTCACAACATCAATTAATTAAACTTACACGCCCAGGAAATGCAACAATTTTCTTAACTTATGATAATTTGGGTAATATAACTTCTATTACTGATCCTTTGGGTCATCAAATGGAATTTAGTAATTTTGATGTTATGGGTAATGCTCAGATTATTAAAGATAATTTGGGTTTGATTTGGCATTATAATTATGATGCTTTAGGGCGTTTAATTTCTGTAATTGATCCTCTTAATCAGGAAACTAGTTATAAATATGATATTCATGGCAATGTAACAGCAGTAATTGACGAAGCTGGTTCTATTTTTGAGTATGTTTATGATATTCATGATAATTTAATTGAAATTAAGAATCCACTTGGGCATTTGTTTAAGATAATTTATAATCTGGAAAATTTACCAATTGAGATAATTGATGAATCTGGAAAGCATCAGTTTGCCGAATATGATAATGAAGGACGTTTGCTGGTTTCTAGGGATGGTGCTGGAAATGAAGTTAAGCAT
>JALWSU010000161.1 GCA_026993485.1 Thiotrichaceae bacterium
CGAGGTTTTGAACCTTTGAATTAGAGTCCAAACCTCCGAGGTTTTGAAAACCTCGGAGGTTTTTGGCTATAATTTTACTCCCCAACTAATCGCAATTTCGTACTGATCCATTTCTATGAATCCAGTTTGTGAACCGGTATTTGGATTAGTACCATATATTTTTTCATTGGGTGCATACATAAATGCAACATTGAAATCAATATTTTTAGTAATAGCTCTACTAAAGCCAAATGTATAATGTCTTTTTATCACTGCTGGGGCAAGCAGATTAAATAAAGCTTGGCTATTTGGAACAACCTGATTGGCTTGACTATAACCAAAACGAAAGGTTAAATTGGAACTATAAACCCACTGCACCCCAAACTTAAAAATATTCATGTCTTCCCAACCAAAACCCAATCCATCACTTGTACCTAATAAGGTTTGTCCAGGTATAAACACTATATTTGATTGATTACTTAATGCCTTAACTTTACTAAATTCAATACGTTGGAAATCAAAAGCCAATGTTATTGCTGGCAGGGCTTTAATCGCAAAGCCAAGATCATAATTAGAAGGAATATCAAAATCTCCCTCTTCAGCCAGCAAGCCTTTATAATCCTCAAATTCGCTCATCCAGATTTTAGACTGATAAGCTGCTCCCAAAGTCAGCCAATCATTGATTTGTCCTAACCAGCCCACCCGTACACCGCCTCCATAAGAATAATCAGTTCCATTATTAGTCACATAATTCGGATGCAGTGAAAACGGTTTAAATGCTTGTAAACCTTGAGCTTCAAAGCTTTGGATGGCAAAAATGGGGGTAATACCAAGGGAATGTTGTTCATTGATTTTCCTTGAATAAGTCACACCTATGAACATTTGTTTTAAATCTACTCCGGTTGGTGACGAAGCTTGTGTACTGGGATCGTTTGGATTACTAAAATTACGAAAAATCGCACTGCCATACTCGGTATTCATTCCGCCGTTGCCGCCAATTGAGATACCAATTGCACTATTAGCATCCAACATATAGTTATAGCCTATATGAGGAATTAGAAACCAATCATTGCTACTTTCATAAGTGCCAGGAGGTATAGATGCGGCATTCGGGGAGGCATCATTATTAGCAGTAAAGCCCCGCGTAGGGACAAAATAGGAAAAACCAAAATCTAGGCGATTACCAACATGCACCATTGATGCTGGATTACTCGCTGCACACATAGCACCAAATGTCATTGCTACACAAGCACCAGCCATCGACTTAGATTGAGCACCATAGCCGTATGACCAATAACCATTAGTGGCATAAACATTTGAAGATAAAGCGACTATTATAATAGTCAGTATGGAAAGTTTAGATATTTTCATATAATAACTCCTTGTTACATTTAGAATCAAAATTTATCACGCACTGGCCATACAAAGCGCAGTGTTGTTTTAGCAGCATTACGTACCTCGCCTCGAAAAAGTCCCACATACCAAACATAAGAAGAGGCATAAGCAAGAGTTGTAGAAGACCAATACCAATTTGGCTGCACATTTGTAAAAGCATCTCCTTCCTTCCACTTAGCTGTTCCCTCCGCATTGGATAGTGCAGGCCATGTAAATCTAGGGTTCATCATCTGTTTCCATTCATCTTTTGTTGGTAAACGCCAACATCCTGGGGTTGAACCATCAGAAAGATTACATTCGCCATCAGCTAAATTAGCAACCAATGATAGTGCTGTGTGCCAGTCATGTCGTCCAAAACAGTTTGCATTTTTCAGCCATATCAATCCAGTATGATTATCTGTGACAGTACCATCACCATTATCTGTATAGCGATAAGACCAATTAGGATGAACTGATGAATCTGAGTTTTCTGGTACTGCTTTTAACATTATAGGTGGTACTATTGGTATTTTAATTATTTTCATTCAAGAATGTCTTATGTTCGTATGAATTCATGTCTAAAACTATCAGTACTTGGACTTCTCACGAACCAAAATGAACCAAACTTCTTCTGGACAACTATAATATTAATATTATATAATTATTATTGCGTTTTCCAAGTATCTTATATTCTTGTTCTATAAACTTTAAAATTTTATTGAGATTATGAAACCTAATATTCATCCAAAATACAATGAGATCACCGTAAAATGCAGTTGTGGTAATAGCTTTGTTACTCATTCAACCATTGAAAAAGATTTACATATTGAAGTTTGTTCAGCCTGTCATCCTTTTTATACTGGACAACAGAAAATTGTTGATACTGCTGGACGTGTTGAAAAATTCCGTCGTCGCTTTGGTAATCGAAAAGCAAAAACGGCATAAATTAATCATCCCCCTGTTTTTTGGGGGATGTGGTTTCTTTAGTTTGCAGTTTATCATTATCCATTAAAATTTGGTGAGCAGGCCCTTCTAAATCATCAAATTGTTCCGATTTAATCGCCCATAAAAAAGCAGCTATAACCAGCCCAATCAAAACCAATGAAATTGGGATTAACAAATAGACTATTTCCATTTTTAATTATCCTATTTTCTAACTAAACGCAAGGCATTAGTTACCACTAATAATGAACTCAAAGACATACCAATAGCTGCCATCCAAGGGGCTACTAGTCCCATTGCGGCTGCGGGTAATGCCAATAAATTATAAGCTATTGCCCAAGCCACATTTTGACGAATAATTTGCAGAGTTTTACGCGCAGTTTTAATACCTATCAATAAGTTGGGCAATTGTTCGGTTAATAAAATCATATCTGCACTGGCACGGGCAACTTGTGTACCACTACCCATTGCAATGGAAACTTGAGCTTGTGCCAATACTGGCGCATCATTCACACCATCACCTATCATTGCAACAATTTCACCTTTTTCTTGTAAGGCTTTGACTGCTTGTACTTTATCAGCAGGTGTTAAAGCATAACCAACATTTTTAATCCCCACTGCTTGGGCAACGCGCTGAGCAGCATTTGCATGATCGCCACTTAATAAACTGACTGATTTTCCTTGTTTTTGTAAAGCTTGAATCAAGGTTTTTGCTCCAGAGCGAATTTTATCACCCAAGCTAAAAGCACATATCAGTTTATCAGCATTGGCAAGTAAAACCAGTGTATTGCCATTTTTTTGTAACAAATCTAAACGGTTTGCATCAAGACTTAAACCAGTTTGTTCCTGAATAAAAGCAGCCGTTCCAATATAATAGCGTTTACCTTTAATCTCACCTTGCATCCCTGCACCGGGTTGATTAATTACTAAATCAGCACTGGTATTTGCAACACCAGTTTTGAAACTTTTTAAAAAAGCCTGAGCAATCGGATGTTCAGAATGGCGTTCTAAGGCAACAGCATATTCTAAACAATCCTTTTCACTCAAATCTGCAAAAGTCTCAGTCGCTAATAAACGCAAACGCCCTTCCGTCAAGGTACCCGTCTTATCAAAGACAAAATGGTTAGCGCGTGCCAAAGTTTCCAAAGCATGTCCCCGTGTAGTCAACAAACCAGCAGCGGTTAATCTACTTGTTGCAGCTGTAATTGCAGTAGGTGTAGCCAAGGATAAGGCACAAGGGCAAGTAACAACTAAAACCGAAAGTGTAATCGCTAACCAGCTCTCAGGGTTTACATACCACCAATACACTGCCACAATTACAGCTAATAATAACACCCCCAATACAAACCATGATGCTATTCTATCCGCCAACTGTCTAATTGCTGGTTTCTCCATTTGAGCACGCTCAAGCAAGCGTAAAATCTGCGACATCACCGTATCCGCACCAAGTTTCTCAACCTGCATTTTCAGCGGATTATCAATATTAACCGTACCAGCAATTAACTCTTGCCCCAACTTTTTAATTTGAGGATGACTTTCACCAGTGAGTAAAGACTCATCAACACCAGATTCGCCCTCTACAACCCTACCATCAGCAGGAATATTTTCACCCGGGCGAATCAGCACAATATCTCCAATCTCCAAATCAGCTACTAATACTAAATCTTCCTCTCCACCCTCTCCCTCTCCCCCCTCAGCAGTTTGTCGTAAACGAGTTGCCATTGTTGGCACTAAATGTACCAGATTTTCAGCCACCTGCGTGCTGCGTTGTCGAGCCACCAAATCAAAATACCGCGCAGTTAGCAGAAAAAACACAAACATTGCAATCGAATCAAAATAAACCTGATCCCCACTAATAACAGCAAAATCATAAGTAAATACTGAATAAAGACTGCCGATAAACGCCAAACTAATACCCAATGTAATCGGTACATCCATACCAACTTGTCCATGACTCACATCACGCCAAGCACTCTTAAAAAAAGGTTGAGCCGAATAAAATAAAATCGGCAAAGTTAAAAATAAATTAATCCAATAAAATAAACCTTTAAATTCAGGCTCGATGCCATACCACTCCCCTGCATACAAAGCGAGTGAAAACATCATAACCTGCATACCCAAAACACCCGCCACACCAATCCTACGCAATTGCTGCTTACGCTCACGCTCAATAATTTCCTGCTGTTGAGCAGGATCATAAGGATGTGCAATATAACCAATACGGCTCACAGCTTGTAAAATCTCGCTCAAATGAATCTGCGACTCATCCCAACGCACACGCGCACGATGATTAGAATAATTAATTTGAACCTCAATAACCCCTGGCAAACTACGCAAATGCTGCTCATTAAGCCAAATACAAGCCGCACAGGTGATACCCTCCAAAATTAACGCCGCCTCCCGTATATTCTCACTTTCATAGCGCACAAAACGTTTTTGAATTGCAGGATTATCATAAACTTTTGTCTTTTTAATCAAATCTGGGACAATTTCCTGTCCAGTAGGGGTTGGATTAGTGCGATATTTATAAAAATTTTGGTATCCGGCCTCAAGAATAGCGTTAGCAACCGCCTGACAACCAGCACAACAAACTGGCTCATCTTTACCATCAATAGTAACAAATAAATTTAAATTTTCAGGCACTGGTAAACCGCAATGAAAACAGTATATTTCTGACATAAAATCGATTTATTCCTTAATCATATTTCTGGGGATGCAAATTAAATTTAAATGAAAATTCAATTAGTTGGTATAATTAGAAAATTGAATAATAGAAATCAAGCTATCATTAATTTTGCAATCAGTTAAAATAATAACCATATTTAATACAAGTTTTTTATTATTGTAGGACTTACGCATTGACAGTTGAGAGTTTATAGTTTTTATAATAAAAACAAATTGTTAAAATTTATAACTGACTTGGAGTCCAAAGCTTTAGCTTTAGCTTCGCTTACTTCGTTTGGACGGTCCAAAGCTAAAGCTTTGGATTCCAAGGAGAAAATCAAAAAACTAGTTTGTCAATGCGTAACTCCTATCTATATTGGTGTATTGTTTTAAAGAAAAAAGAAAGGCTTAAAATGTCAACAGAACTATACAATGATGGCAAGCATAAATGTATTGCTTTTTATGATTTAAATAGCAACGCACAATCCAATCAATTTCTAATAATAGACGGTAATCACGCAGCCTTTCTGAACCCGGGAGGAGATTTTTTATACAAAGAATTACTGATGTCATCCCAAAAATATATATCGGCTAAATCTTTGGATTTTATAATCACTGCAATCCAAAGTCCTGATATTCTATGCAATTTTCAAAAATGGCTAGTTGATAATCATTGCAAAATTGTTATACCCTCCCTTTGGGAACGTTTCATCATACATAATGAAATACCAAATGACATTAAAAATCACTTGATCCTAATTCCTGATAGTGGTATGAATCTTCAGCTTGGTAATGCCAAGCTTAAAGCTATACCTGCTCACTTCCTTCGTGCAGTGGGTAATTTCCAATTTTATGATCCTATAAGTAAAATTTTCTTTTCCGGGGAAATGGGAGCATCTCTGTTTTTACGCTATTCAGAAAAAGTTGACCAACCCATTGAAGATTTTGAGGCGCATATACATAATATAGAAGCCTTTCATCGTCGCTGGATGGTTAACCACAAAATTTGTCAGTATTGGGTTAATATGGTACGCAAATTAGACATAGAATGGCTGGTACCGCAATATGGCCGTCCTTTTAAAGGTAAAGCGATGATTGAGCGTTTTTTAAACTGGATTGAAGGATTAGAATGTGGAACTGATTTAGTTACTCAAGATAACTATAAAGCTCCATAAGAATGATTTCAATCTAACTAATTTTTTCCAATTAAAGGATATTGAATCCATGCAAGTAAAAATGCAAACCAATTATGGCAACATAATCTTACAATTGAATCCTGAAAAGGCCCCAAAAACGGTTGAAAATTTTATGAATTATGTCAATTCAGGATTTTACAATGGCACGATTTTTCACCGTGTCATTAATGGATTTATGATCCAAGGCGGAGGCATGGAACCGGGTATGCGTGAAAAAATGACCAACCCACCGATTGAAAACGAAGCTGATAATGGTTTAAGTAATAGCGTCGGAAGCATTGCAATGGCACGAACTAATGATCCACATTCAGCTAGTTCACAATTTTTCATCAATGTCAGCAACAACACATTTCTAAATCATAGTGGCAAAAATCCTCAAGGGTGGGGCTATTGCGTATTTGGTGAAGTAATCGATGGCATGGATGTTGTCAATAAAATCAAAGAAGTACCCACAGGTTCCAAAGGCTTTCATCAAGATGTACCTCTTGATGATGTGATTATTGAAAGTGTAGAACAGATATAGTATTTCAGAAAAATAATTTCAATCTAAACGAAGTAAGCGTAGCTAAACCTCCGAGGTTTTAAAAACCTCGGAGGTTTTTCGCCAAAATCTTTATCTGAAACACTATGGTTCCCTCCCCCTCCCCCCTCCACCT
>JALWSU010000162.1 GCA_026993485.1 Thiotrichaceae bacterium
GATTTGTCTAGAAAACTCATGTTCATGTGTTTGTTTAACCAAGCTAAACCAGGCTTTATTCAGGCTAACAACTGCTTGAGCAACGTTTTTGCGCCAACCCGCTTTGATGAGTTCATTTTGAGCGTAGTCAGCCGCCAGTACCAGTGTTTGTGTTTGTAATGATGCCAGCAGTAATAATGTGAAAAAGCTTAGTTTTAACATAACAATGCTCCCACATCGTTTATTAGTAATATTTAATATTATAACTGATAATTTCATAGTTCAACATTAATGGAGAAAAAAACATGACAGCCCCTTTACTGACTCGCGGTGCTTATGCCAAACCAGGCAGTTCTCGGTTTTTTAAAACCGGTGATTGGCGCACACAAAAACCTCAGCATCATTACCAAATTGCCCCTTGTCATCATGCTTGCCCGGCTGGCGAAGATGCACAAGCCTATTTAGCTTATATGCAAGCTGATCAACCGAAAAAGGCTTGGGAAACAATTGTTGCTGTTAATCCCATCCCTGCGATTACAGGTCGCGTTTGCCCACATCCTTGTGAATCGGCCTGTAATCGTGGCAAATATGATGAGGCGATTGCTATTCATGCAGTGGAGCGTTTTTTAGGAGATGAGGCTATCGCTAAAAACTGGGATTATCCTATTAATAAAGCGGTTGATCTTTCTGCCCCTGAAATCGCTATTGTTGGAGCGGGGCCTGCTGGCATATCTGCTGCCTATCATTTGGTAAAACGGGGATTTCGTGCCATTATTTTCGATGAACACACTGAGGCGGGTGGTACTTTACGCACTGCATTACCGCCTTACCGTTTACCCCGCTCAGTACTTGATGCGGAACTGGAACGCATTTTGGCACTAGATGGCATTACTTTTCAAGCACGCAGCCGTTTAGGACGGGATATGCACCTGAATGAATTACAAGCGCAATATCAAGCCGTGTTTCTCGCACTTGGCGCACAACGTAGTGTTGAATGGAATATAGATGGTGTTGTGCCACGCGATTTACACTCTGGCTTTGAACTGCTTAAAGAATGGGTAGACATTGGAAATGTCCCCACGTCGAAAAGTGTAGCAGTCATTGGCGCAGGTAATACTGCTGTTGATATGGCGCGGGTGATGAAACGAGCTGGTGTAGCAGAAGTGCATTTGATTTCTCATAAACCGATACCAAAACCCGGTATTCCCGTTGAAGAGGCTATGCCTGCTATTCCGCGTGAAGTGCAAGAAGCCTTAGAAGAGGGGGTGATTATTCATGAATATCGAGGCATTCGCCGTTTGATTTTACTAGGTGAGCGCGTTATCGGTGTTGAATTGGTACACATGAAAAAACTCATGCAGCCCGGCGGTAAACTCAAACGAACTGCTTTTGAGGGTACTGAAACGATTTTAAATGTTGAACAAGTCATACCCGCAGTGGGGCAAGTAATTGATCCTACTGGTATAGAAAACTTAGCTGGCAATAATAGCCATTTACATGTTGATCAATGGGGAGAAATTGTTGGACATCCCGGTATTTACGCTGGTGGCGATGTTACCCCGAATGCGGGTACAGTCACAGCCGCAGTTGGTGATGGACGACGGGTTGCTGAGGCAATTGCTAATACAGTAGACACTTCCGCAACCAATACAGATTTGACACCCATTCCGTTTGAAAAACTGAATCTGCACTATTATGAATCTGCGGCGCGTATTCAAGAGCCAATCTTGCCCGTTAAACAGCGCATTGGAGAGGAGGAAATTACTACAACTTTAACTGCGCCTTTAATTGCAACAGAAAGTCAACGCTGCTTTTCTTGTGGAAATTGTTTAGCTTGTGATAATTGTTGGACACTTTGTCCGGATTCAGCCGTGCTTAAAACTAAAGAACTAGCTACAGATGGTTCCCACTATGTTTTTGATTATGATTATTGTAAAGGTTGTGGACTGTGTGCAACTGAATGCCCTTGTGGATTTATTGAGATGATAGACGAATTATAGTTGCCTTGGGGCAATCCGTTAGTTATGGTTGCCCTTTGGAGAAGAAAAAAAACTGATGAAAACTGATAGGATTTATGCATTGACAAACGAATTTTTTTATTTTCTCCTTGGAGTCCAAAGTTTTAGCTTTGGACGGTCCAAAGCTAAAGTTTTGGACTCCAAGTAAGTTATAAATTTTAACAGTTTGTTTTTATCTACAAATCTAAAACACTTCTGCTGTCAGTGCGTAAGTCCTAACTGACAACTATTAAATAAGTTTTAAAAACAATGATTTTAGATAATTTTATTAGTATTGGACAAGGAATTAGTGTCGGCATCGACGTTTATAAAAATGTTAGTACTATTTTCAAGGGCGATAAAATTAAACAATTTACTCAGGATAGTTCACAAATAGAACGATTATCAGACAAGATTTTATATGCGCCTAATTTACAGGTTTTGCAAGATGTGACTAAACGTGAGCAACAATATGTGGATGATTTACGTGAAATAAGAGAAAGTTTGGAACCTGTGCAAAAAGCTTTAGGGGAAGAAATTCTCTCCTCAGCTATGATTTTAACTCCTGAAAAAATGCAAAAAGCCTTTTCAAATAATCCTTGGGATGCCTTGCTTGATGTTCGCCCCATTAATATAGTCACCGAGTCCAATAATTCCGATTTGTTGCCAATCTTATTTCATCATAATGAAATGCCATTTATTGGTTGGCAAACCTCTAGCACTTTACCCAAATTATTTCACTGCCATTATGATTTATGGTTTTCAGAAACAGGATTAGCAGCAAAAGGCTCCAAGTATGGAGAACTATTTCAATTTGAAACAGTAACTCTCGATGCTTGGGGAAAAGTCGTTGAACGTTGTTCTAATAGTGCCTATCAAATTACAGAATTGCTAAATGATGATATTCCTCTTGAAATGGTTTATATTCCAGCAGGTACATTTTTAATGGGAAGCCGAGAAAATGAAAAGGGGCAATATGAGGATGAACGCCCTCAACACCAAGTTACAATCGCTCCTTTTTATATGAGCAAATATCCGATTACTCAAAAACAATGGCAAGCAATTATGGGAAATAATCCTTCTAATTTTAAGGGCGAAAATCGTCCAGTTGAATCTATTTCCTGGCATGAAGCGGTAGAATTTTGTAAGAGAGTTTCTAAAATTACAGAAAAAAATTATCGCTTGCCGAGCGAAGCCGAATGGGAATATGCTTGTCGCGCTGGAACTACTACCCCCTTTTACTTTGGCGAGACTATTTCTAGCGATTGGGTTAATTATAATTGCGAAGGCCCAGCTTATGCTTCTGAATATGAAGGGATTTATCGTAAAGAAACCAGCGATGTAGGAATTTTTCCAGCGAATGCTTTTGGGCTACATGATATGCACGGCAATGTATTAGAATGGTGTGCTGATCCTTGGCATAAGAATTATAATGGTGCCCCATCTGATGGTCGTGTATGGGAACATAAGGGGGATAATTTAAGACGTGTATTGCGTGGAGGTTCGTGGGAATATTTTCCAAGACCCTGCCGAAGTGCTTATCGCTATCGTAAATTGCCAGTTACTAAGTATAATAATGTTGGGTTTCGGATTGTATTGGAGATTTGATGTAATGTTTTGGATAAAGACCTGTCAGGAAAAAAAACCTGACAGGTCTTCTTAGTTGTATGGGTAGATTAATTTTTTGGAGTGTCACATCAATAACCAAATAATCCCACCAATAGATAAAGCCGATAAGCAAAAAATCACAATTTTTATCACGTTTGCGCTTTTTTCCTCATCTTCAAGATTACTCAAGAGTTCATTGACATTATTCTTAACATTTTTCACTCCCTCATTTATAGTACTAATGCTAGTATCAAGTTGGTTTAATCGTGTTGGAAAGTCCATTTCGTTAATGGTGTTAAGTAAATTTTGAGTTTGTGAAATTAATGGCTGATAGGATTTTAACAGATTTTCTATTTCAATCACCTGTGTATCATAATGATTTAAAATAGTTTCTGATTCATTGTGATATAGTTTAAGATAGCTTGTAAGGGGGGGGTGAGGTTGGTTTAATGAATCTTGAAGATTTGTTAGTTGGGAAGCGTATTCTTGTTGTTTTTTAGTTGTGTTTTTAGCAGTAGTAGTTGAGATTTCCACTGCTTTATCTAGTGTTGATAGCTTCTCTTGAAGTTTTGTAAGTTGATTCTGAAGGGATGATTTCATTTGAATTTATTAGACATGACGGGTTTTATAGACTCGTTTCCAAGCTGGAGTTAAAATTCGAGCATGGAGTGCAAGCTTACCTTGCACGACTCGTTCAAGGTAACCTTGAACTCCAATATCGAATTACTCTCGTTCCCACGCTGGAGCGCAGGGCAACCACAAGGGATTGCCCCTACAAACAGTGATGTAGGGGCAATCCCTTGTGGTTGCCCCTTTGAAACTAGAGTGCGTAACATCAGATTATAAAACGATAAAATCTAATCAAATGGATGTCGCTTTATCAGTGTTTCGTTTCGATCTGGCCCCGTAGAAATAATATCTATTGGAGTATCAATCAAACTTTCGATTTTTTCCAAATAGGCGCGAGCATTTGCTGGTAATGCTTCATAGCTTTGTACTCCAAGCGTTGAATCTTGCCAACCCGGCATATCTATATAAATCGGTTCACAGCGTTCAAAGGCTTCTGCGCCCGTTGGTGGGCTGGTTAATTCCTGACCGTCACATTTGTAGCCAACACATAAACGTAGCGTTTCTAAACCATCAAGTACGTCCAGTTTGGTAATACATAACCCCGTGAGACTATTAATAATCCGAGAGCGTCGTAAGGCGACAATATCAATCCAGCCACAGCGACGAGCTCTACCAGTTGTTGCCCCAAATTCATGACCTTTTTCGGCTAAATGTTTGCCAACTTCATCAAATAATTCGGTGGGAAATGGCCCGGCTCCGACTCTAGTTGTATAAGCTTTGGTAATACCTAAGATGTAATCTAAATCGCGGGGACCAATACCGCTACCAGTAGCTGCACCGCCTGCTGTAGTATTGGAAGAAGTTACAAACGGGTAAGTTCCTTGATCAATATCTAATAATGTGCCTTGTGCGCCTTCAAATAGAATGCTTTTACCTTCAGCGCGGTATTGTGCCAGTAATTCGGGTATATCTGCGATCATCGGAGCTAAAATTTCAGCAAAGGCTAAAGTTTCATCGAGGATTTGTTGGAAATTAACTGGTTCGGCTTTGAAATAGTGTTCTAGCGCAAAATTGTGATAATCTATTACCTCACGCAGCTTATTGGTGAATTGTTCTGGATTCAATAAATCACTGATTTTTAAACCACGCCGTGCGACTTTATCTTCATAAGCTGGGCCAATGCCGCGTCCAGTTGTGCCGATTTTAGCTTTTCCGCGTGCTAATTCACGAGCTTGATCAAGGGCGACATGGTGGGGTAAAAGTAAGGAACAAGCGTCACTGATACGCAAACGTTCTCGCACTGGTACACATTTTGATTCCAGCATTTTGATTTCTTCTAATAAAGCACTTGGGGAAAGTACCAATCCATTGCCGATGAAGCATTGTACATTTTTGCGTAAAATTCCAGAAGGAATTAAATGTAGCACCGTTTTTTTGCCATCAATGACTAGCGTATGTCCCGCATTATGTCCGCCTTGAAAGCGGGTAACTGCTGCGGCGCGATCTGTTAATAAATCGACGATTTTACCTTTTCCTTCATCGCCCCATTGTGTGCCAATGACGACTACATTTTTACCCATAGTTTCTTCTCTTTAATGTAATGAACTTAACTACGTTATCTATCTGAGTGCAAGCTTACCTTGCACGGGGTTATGCAAGGTAAGCTTGCACTCCAACTCAAAAATAAGCTCATTTATATTCACTTATTAATGAGGCAATCATTATTTCTGCTTGATTTAAATAGCCACTACCAAACAAATTTAAATGATTTAAAATATGATATAAGTTATATAAGATTTTACGTGTTTTATAGCCAGCATCCAAGGGCCAAATTTCTTGATAAGCTTGATAAAAACGTTTGGGAAAACCGCCAAATAATTCCGTCATTGCAATATCAGTTTCCCGGTCACCATAATAGACAGCAGGGTCATAAATTACGGCTTGTACACTATTTTTACCAGTTTGCGCTGCCGCATAATTGCCTGACCATAAATCGCCATGTAAGAGCGAAGCTTGCGGTTGGTAATCGCTAAAAAAATAGCCTAAATCAGCAAGTAAACGCTCTCCCTGTTTTTGCAATTTGCCACCATAACCATTGTGTGCTGCTAGTTTCAATTGAAAGCCCAAGCGATGCTGTTGCCAAAAACTTACCCAGTCATTTTCCAAGCTATTGACTTGTGGCGTTGAACCAATATAGTTGTCGCGCTGCCAACCAAATTGTGATTGTGTTACTTGATGCAATCTAGCTAATTTTTGTCCTAATTCTTCAGCTACGGAAGTTTTATCACCTTTTAATGCTATATATTCTGTAACTAAATAGCATTTATCTTCAACTATTCCCCAATAATACGGTTCTGGAACTTTGATAATAGCTTGTTCCAGTTCTTTCAAGCCAGCAACTTCAGCTTCAAACATGTCAAAATAGTCAGAACTATTTAGTTTGATAAAATATATTTCTCCGTTGGCTTCAACTCGATAAGTATCATTGATACTGCCACCAGAAATTGGGTAGGTATTTTGAATATAGAAAGTGCATCCAGTCGTTTCGCTAATATGTGATGCTAAATTTTTCCAGTTCACTTATTTTCTTCCCATAAAGTTAAACATGCCTCTTTTGCTGCTAACCATCTCTTATCTGCGTGTAAACTATCC
>JALWSU010000163.1 GCA_026993485.1 Thiotrichaceae bacterium
TTGTTACTACATTTTTATCTAATAAAATTAGACATTTTCTACTCCCTTTAATGCAAACGGTTTTATTATCTAAAACCGTTTTCAGAGTATTAATAGCAGACTGGATTTTTTTGCTAATTTTTCCCTCTTCAGTTAGCATGTGCTTGGCTAATTTTAACAATCTCTCCAATCCTTGTGGTTCACGCTTATTAAGCAGAATCGCTGTCTCCTCCCACCATTTGATTTTGTCTGGATTATCACTAAACACCATATAATACAAAAATACGGTTCTAATACTTCTCTCAAGAAAACGGCGTAATTTAGTGTAATCAGTATTTTGTTTCTGAGCCGATTCTAAAACTGTAATTGCCTTTTGCAAATGGTGAGCAAAAACACTCATTCCACTACCCAATTTCGGAAAATCTGGATCAGGTTTCATTACTAAATTATTAGCTTTAAAGCGGATACCAAATACAAATACCCGTTCAGTTTCGCTAGTTCGTTCTTCAAGATTACCATCTATCAAACCAATTACAGGTAAATTTTTAAACGCATCAGCATTACTAAGCAAGTCGCGCAAGTCGCATCTATCGTCATCTGTCACTTGGTAGAGGCAATATTGATTATTGTTTCTAATCTGATGAATATAATCTGCAACCCAGCGAAGATTTTTGAGAAATTGTTCCAATTCTTGACTTGGTATAGATTGCTTTTGAGCATTCGCCAATAAATACTCAAGATAGGCAATTCCAACTTCGCGTTTAACTAGCCCAGAGGTTTCTTTATCCAATAATTCATGTAAACCAATAATGGCACGATTTTCAGAATCAGCAAATAATTTTTGTATTTGTCTTTGAACTTCTGATAAAGCTTCTGGTTTCTCTTCTTTATCTATAGAGTTACTGTTACTAATCAGATTCTCATAATGAGCTGATATAGCCTGCTGAATTTGATTAGATACTAGTTTCATTTCTACTTTGCACAAATGAGCGCGAAATAATTTTTCTCCAGTTTTCTTCTCTCCAGTCGATACCTGTTGCAAATTGCCAGCTTTGGATTTAAAGGGCATATATTGCTGATTAATTGCAAAAATATTATTTTTATTATCATTCATATCAGCAGCGGATTTCACAATGCTGTCTAAAAGATTCGGAGGTATATTTTCAATATGTTCAAGGAGTTGAGTATAAATGTTTGTCACTGATTGCTTTAGCTTATCATCTTGAAGCGGGAAAGCTCCAAAGGTGTCATAATCCCATTTTCTACCTTTAATCATTTCATCTAAACTATGAATATTGGCTGCGTGCAAATTGCGATAAACTGCTTTAGCAATAGTAATGCAATCTAAGCCCAAGGTTTGGACATTTTCTTTGTATTTAAAAGGATTGCTTTGCTGTATCTGCTTTTCAATCTCTTTCATTATGATATTATGTAAAAATTCTAAATGTTCATTCTCAGGTGTAATTTCGTGGGACATATAAAAATCTTGTTTATAAAGTTATAATTACGTCATTGATGTTACGCACTCAAATTCCAAAAACATTTAAATTCGAGCATGGAGTGCAAGGTAACCCCTAGAAAACCTGCCAGGTTTTTAAAACCTGGCAGGTTTGGAGCGTAAATGTGCTTAACTAAATCGGGCAATGCTATATAAGGT
>JALWSU010000164.1 GCA_026993485.1 Thiotrichaceae bacterium
GAGTAATCACAAAAATCATAACAATCACAGTTCAGACAATCTCCACAAATTGTCTGAACTGTGATTTATCTGATTAACTGATTAACTCTGATTAAAAATCTCAATCAAAATAATCAGAGTAATCACAAAAATCATAACAATCACAGTTCAGACAATCTCCACTAATTGTCTGAACTGTGATTTATATGATTAACTGATTAACTCTAATTAAAAATCTCAATCAAAATAATCAGAGTAATCACAAAAATCATAACAATCACAGTTCAGACAATCTCAACTAATTGTCTGAACTGAGTTTATGAAGCAGTTCAATTTTATCATTAAAATCTTTGCTACCCAAACTTAATCTAAATCCATTGATTGAAGTATAAAACACAGAACTAGGTAGCACTAATAATTTGTTGGTGTAAACCAAGTTTTCAGCAAAACGCTCGACACTAAAAGGTTTAAAAATTGGAAAAGCCAAGCAACCCGCCTCTGGTACGGAATAGCTAAAATACTCAGAATGATTATTCATGTATTCATTGAGTATAAATTTATTAGCTAAAATTATTTTGCGATTACGTTGCCAAATTTTTTGATGCTGTTTAATGACTTTTTCACTAATAATCGAATCAATAAAACTATTACAAATTGATAAATAAGCTTTAATTTCAATTAAACGTTGCATGAGCCACTTATTTTGGCTGGCTACCCAAGCTACTCGAATCGCGGGCAATGCAAAAGATTTTGAGAGAACTCCGATACTAATACCCTTTGGATAAATATCCGCAACACATGGCAACCTATTACTTTCCTCATGTTCCAATCCACGAAATACCTCATCAGATAATAACCAACAATCATATTTATCACAAAGAGAAATAATTTGATTTAATTGCTGAAATGTTAGCATTGCTCCAGTTGGATTATGGGGAAAATTGAGAATCAATAACTTGATGCCTTGTTTGAGGTTTTGTTCTAATTGATTTAAATCCAATTCCCAAACGGTTTTTGGCTGAAGAGATTGAGTGATGATTTGACAGCCAATTTCTTGAGCTGTTGACAACAAAGGTTCAAAAATAGGCGTAATAGCTAGTACTTTGTCGTTTGTTTCTAATAAGGCATGAATACAACAAAAAATGGCTTCTTGAGCACCAGATGTTATCACAATCTCTGGAACGCTGATATTAGTAAACAATAAAGAAATAGCACTGCGTAATGATTCCGTGCCTTCATCTGGTACATAGTTTAATTGTTGCAGACTATCCATTGCAAAAAGATTTTCATCAAGCAATTGATTTAATTCCTGAATTGAAAATGCTTGCGGATTACTGCTATGAAAATTAACTGGATTCAACTTACGCCATTTAGCAGAGAATCCAGTCATTTTTAAGGGGTTAAAGCGCGACATCGCCATACAGATAATTGTGTATCTGGTTTCCGCTAGCAGATGGAAACCAGAACAATGTGCTACATTTCTTACTTACTGATGTTACGCACTCTCGTTCCCACGCTGGAGCGCACTTTCTTATACATAAGTTTTTAAATAATTGATTTTATAGCGTTTAATCCTGAAACGCCTCATCGGGCAACCACAAGGGATTGCCCCTACAAACAAACAATGATTTACTGTAGGGGCAATCC
>JALWSU010000165.1 GCA_026993485.1 Thiotrichaceae bacterium
GTGCCACACAGTTGCAGAAAATTGAAGCGCTGAAACAACAAGCCCGCCAAGAGATAAAGAAGATAAAGAAACAACTAGAACTGTTTGAAAGTGAGAATGATAAACTGGTTGAACAGGTTTTTGAATCCTTGCAGAACTCAAACATTCGAACGGTAGGGCCTGAACTCATCTTTGGTAAAATATTTGACCATATTGGCTTTGATAAGATTAATGAGGAAATGTTTCGCCATCTGGTGATATCTCGTTTGGCATTCCCTCTAAGCAAACTAAAAACATCCGAATATCTTTACCGGTATCAAGGCATCTCTGTTGGTGTAGATTCAATTTACCGCTTTTTAGATAAGTTGAATAAGCGTTTAAAACCACAGGTTGAACAAATAGCATTTGAGCATACTAAACGGGTTGTAGGCGGTGAAATAACCGTTGTGTTTTATGATATGACGACCCTTTACTTTGAAGCCAGTGATGAAGATGACTTACGCAAGACAGGATTCTCAAAAGATGGCAAACATCAGCATCCTCAAATATTTCTGGGATTGTTGGTGGCTTTGGGAGGTTATGCCATAGGTTATGATATTTTTGAAGGAAATACTTACGAAGGCCATACCTTAATCCCGTTTCTTGAAAAGATTAGTAAGAAATTTGGTTTGGAGAAGCCGGTTGTTATTGCTGATTCAGGCCTATTATCCAAATCCAATATTACCGCATTGGAAAGCAAAAAATATGAATACATCTTAGGAGCAAGAATTAAAAATGAATCGGAGAAAGTAAAAGCAGAGATACTATCCAGGCAATATTCCGATGGTGACACCATAAGCATAGCGCTTCCTGACGACAAAAGGCTCATAATAAACTATTCCGACAAACGAGCGGCAAAAGACGCTTACAATCGTCAAAGAGGGTTAAAACGCCTTGAAAAGCGTATAAAATCAGGTAAGCTTACCAAAGCTAATATCAATAACAGAGGCTACAATAAATATTTAAAGTTGGATGGCGAGATATCCATCGAGATAGACTATGACAAATTTAATAAAGATCAACAATGGGATGGACTTAAGGGGTATATCACCAATACCAAATTAAGTGACAAAGAGGTTATTGAAAACTACCAAAACCTGTGGCACATCGAAAAAGCATTCAGGATGTCTAAAACAGATTTGAGAATACGTCCTATTTTTCATCACTTGAGGGATAGGATTGAAGCGCATATCTGTATAAGCTTTACTGCATACACAATATACAAGGAATTAGAGCGCATACTGTATAAAGAAAAATCCACCCTGTCAATAAAGAAAGCGGCAGAGCTAACTCACAATATGTATCAGATAATCTATCAGTTACCGGACTCAAAACAAGTAAAGCAGAAACTCTTAGGCATGGACGAGCAACAGCGGGAACTATACGAAATTGTCCTTAAAAATTTTTAGGGTGTCCCGATGCGGAAAACAGGAAACAGCCTATTTTCATCAGTATATAAGCGGTAATGAAAAGAATAACTCACAAAATTTTAAATAATTAACATACTTAGTGTAAGTATTACATTATCTTTGCCCGCTGATTGCGATGCCCATAGAGATAATTGTTAATTAATAAAATAAATTAAAATGAAATATCCCGTTTATGCTC
>JALWSU010000166.1 GCA_026993485.1 Thiotrichaceae bacterium
CCACTTAACGCCATATTAGGATTTGCTCAAATCTTAATCCATGACAAAAGCTTAGCCAAACAACACAAAAACAGCATTAATACCATTCGACAAGCAGGAGAACATTTACTGCTATTGCTGAATGATATTTTAGATATGTCCAAAATAGAAGCTGGACAAATGGAAATTAATCTCAAAGAATTTTTGTTTCAACACTTTCTGCAAGAGGTTGTTGACATCATTAACATTAGTGCTCAACAAAAAGGCATTCATCTAATTTCTGACTTCCAATCAGATTTACCCCTTGTAACACGGACAGATGAAAGACGATTACGGCAAGTTTTGATTAACTTACTCGGTAATGCGGTAAAATTTACTGAAAAAGGCTTTGTTAAATTTACAGTAAGTCAAAATTCAGCAAATAAAATCCGTTTTCAAATTGAAGACAGCGGCATTGGAATTGCAGCAAATGACTTAGACAAAATTTTTGAAGCATTCAAGCAAGTAGGTAGTAATCAAAAAAAATATGAAGGCACAGGACTTGGTTTACCTCTGAGTAAAAAACTCGTAGAAATGATGGGTGGTAGCTTACAAGTTACCAGCACCTTGGGTAAAGGTAGTATTTTTTGGTTTGACTTAACATTACCAAAAATAACAGCAACACAGCCGCTGAATCCGCAAAATAACTTACAAATTATTGGATTTAAAGGTAAAAAGAAAAAAATCTTGCTAATTGAAGATTCTAAAACTAATCTTGCCGTATTTAAGAACTTGCTGTTACCTTTAGGATTTGAAATAATCCAAGCAACTAACGGCCAACAAGGAGTAAAAACAGCCTTAGCAGAACAACCAGATCTGATTTTAATGGACTTAGTTATGCCAGTGATAGACGGTTTGACCGCAACCAGATTAATCAGAGAATCTGGCAAACTCCCAAACGTAGTGATTATTGCTATTTCAGCTAGCTACTTCAATAATCTTCGACAACAAAGTTTAGACGCAGGCTGCGATTATTTTCTCATAAAACCTATACAACACGACGAATTATTTGATATATTACAAAAATCATTAAAATTAGAATGGGTTATTGAGAATGAAATTTCTGACTCAGAACAGACTGAACAGCCCTTGATTCCGCCACCAATAAACGTCACTAAAAAATTATATGATCTTGCTATGAAAGGCAATGTTGATGGTATTATTCAAGAAGCGAAAAAATTGGAACAAGCAAACGATAAATTTCAAGTATTTGTCACAAAACTGTTAAAATTAGCAGAAAATTTTCAAGTACGTAAAATCCGTGAATTCATTAAACCCTATTTAAATCGCTCTCAATCATAACTTCAGCTAAAGCTGACTAGCACTTTACCAATCTAGCCTTTAGACTAGGTAAACAGTAGGCTTTAGCCGACTTTAGCTTTTATAGCGTTACCCGATTTAGTTAAGTACAAACCTGCCAGGTTTTTAAAACCTGGCAGGTTGGTACGCTGTATTTTATATAAACGGGTAGTGCTATAGCCGAGGGCTTGAGCCGCAAGGCGAATTGAAGCTGGGCGCGTAACATCAGATCATAAAATCAAATATGAACAACACAACTAATAAAGCTACGATACTTATAGTCGATGATGTACCAAATAATTTAAAACTATTAATGAGTTTTTTATCTGAGCTCAATTTTTCAGTGAGGGTAGCTCAAGATGGACAAGATGCTTTAGAACAAGTTGCCTATGAAAAACCTGATCTAATTTTATTAGACATCTTGATGCCGCCAGGAATAGATGGATTTGAAACCTGTCGTCGCTTAAAAGCTAATAAAGATAGCCGCGACATTCCAGTGATTTTTATAACAGCCTTATCCGAGACACATGATAAAATTAAAGGTTTTGAACTCGGAGCCGTTGACTATATTACCAAGCCATTTCAACAAGAAGAAGTGTTAGCTCGCATCAACGCACACTTGACGATCAAAAAACAACAAGAGCTATTACAACAACAAAACAGCGAATTAGAAGCCTTTGCTCACACCGTTGCCCACGATCTCAAAAATCCCTTGGGCGTTATAATTGGTTTTAGCAACATCCTAAATAAAGCCCTAGTTTCCTCAATAGACTCAAAATATTACAAATATTTAGTCAAAATTCAAAAAACCAGTCACAAAATGGCTAACATCATTGATGCGTTACTCTTACTAGCTAGTGCGCGTAGCCAAACTGTTAAAATGACTCCACTGAATATGTATGAAATAATTACAAACGTGGAACAACGTCTGGCTGAAATGATCAAAGAATATCAAGCAGAAATAATCAAACCAACCTCATGGCCAGTTGCACAAGCTTATGCTCCTTGGATTGAAGAAATTTGGGTAAACTACATCAGTAACGCTTTAAAATATGGCGGCAAACCACCGCATATCGAACTGGGCGCAAATCCTGAACCTGATGAAAATGGATACATTACATTTTGGGTGCGCGACAATGGTCAAGGACTAACCGAAGAAGAGCAAAAAAACTTATTTATTCCCTTTACTCGTCTCAACCAAGTTAGTGTTGAAGGACATGGCTTAGGATTATCTATTGTACAACGAATTGTTGAAAAATGTGGCGGAAAGGTTGGAGTAAAAAGTAAAATCGATCAAGGAAGTACATTTTATTTTTCTTTATTATCATCTAAATAACTGATGTTACGCACCTAGCTTCAATTTGCCTAGGGCTAAAGCCCTAGGCTAAAAGCGAAGCTAAAGTCGGCTAAAGCCGACTGTTTACAGAGTTCAAAGGCTAGATTCGTAAAGAAAGTGCCATTCAGCTTTAGCTGACTTTTACTTTTAGCCTAGGACTTTAGCCCTAGGCGGATTGAAACTGGGTGCGTAACATCTGTAAATAAGTACTGAAGCACTAATCACTCTCGCAAAGGCAAACGTAGATAAAATTGACTTCCTTTCCCAACTTCACTTTCAACCCTAATACTCCCCCCATTTTTTTCGATAAATTCTTTACATAAAATCAAACCTAAACCACTGCCTTTTTCTTTCGCAGTGCCAATTGAACTTGGATTTATATCAATCCGAAACAGTTTATCTATATCTTCGGGACTCATCCCAATTCCTGTATCTGATATTAAGATTTCAACCTCATTTTCTTTTAAATCAGAGGAAATTTCTATCCTACCGTTATCTGGCGTGAATTTGATAGCATTTGACAATAAATTCCTAATAACAGTATTAAACATATTTTTATCAGCAAAAACTGTAATATCCTTAGAAACTGAAGCAGAGATAGTAATATTTTTACTGCTTGCATAATTGCTTATAAATTCTAAATTTTCATTAACAATTTGTCGCAAATTTAAGAGAGTTGGATTATAAATGATGCCATTACTTTGTGATTTTGACCACGCTAAAAGATTCGTCAATAAATTATGACCTTTTTTTGAACTTTCCAGCATCATTTCAAGAAATTCCTTGGTCTGCTCAGAAGTCAAACGATCCTTTTTTTTAAGCAATACTGAACCAAAACCAATTAAAACATTGAATAAATTACCTAAATCATGCGAAATTATGGAAAAAAATTTATCTTTTGCCGCATTCGCCTGTTTTAGTGCCTCTTTTTGTAATGAGATCGTATCTCTTGCTGCTTTCAGTTCAAGATGAGTATTGATTCTAGCCATTAATTCTCTAGTATTAAACGGTTTACTAACATAATCAACACCACCCATTTCCAAACCTTTGATAATACTTTCTCTTTCTGCTTGAGCAGTCAAAAAAATGATAGGAATATCTTTAGTTGCAGCATTTTGCTTTAAATGTTTACAAACTTCAAAACCATCCATTTCTGGCATCATAATATCCAATAAAATCAGATCAGGCTTTTTCCTCTTCAAAAGCCGCAAAGCATCGGCACCATTTTTAACTAGAATTGGCGAAACTTGATTTTCCCGCAAAGTATTTCCTAAAACTTTAAGATTTTGCGGATTATCATCTACGATTAAGACTAATGATTGTTTGTTCATAAAACTTGTCCAGAAATTCCCCTCCCCCTAACCGCGGGAGGAAGTTAGGGGGAGGGAGAAATGCTGATTTTCGGACAACTCTAAAACTTAGGTAGGGCAACCACAAGGGATTGCCCCTACAAACAAATCATCGTGTAACTTCGTTGCCCGAAACAACAATGTGGCTTTATTTAGCATTCATCAGCGCAATAGTAGTATCCAACATCCTATTAGAAAAACCCCACTCATTATCATACCAAGACAAAATTTTAACCAAATTACCACCACTAACCTTAGTTAAAGAAGCATCATAAGTAGAAGATACCGTAGTATGGTTGAAATCAGAAGAAACCAATGGCTCATCATTATAAGCTAAAACCCCCTTCAATTCGCCTTCAGAAGCCTCCTTCAAAATTTTATCAATTTCTTCCTTGCTAGTATCACGAGCAGCAACAAAAGACAAATCGACAACAGACACATTAATAGTTGGCACACGCACAGCAAAACCATCCAACTTCCCAGCCATTTCCGGCAAAACTAAACCAACAGCCGCAGCAGCACCAGTCTTAGTAGGAATCATAGACATAGTAGCAGAACGAGCGCGACGCAAATCACTATGATACACATCAGTTAAAACCTGATCATTTGTATAAGAATGGATCGTAGTCATCAAACCATATTTCACACCAACCGTATTCAATAAAGGCTTAACTAACGGTGCCAAGCAGTTCGTAGTGCAAGAAGCATTAGAAATCACAGTATCACTAGACTTCAGCACATCTTGATTAACCCCATAAACAACAGTTGCATCAACATCCTTACCACCTGGGGCAGAAATAACAACTTTTTTAGCACCACCAGTTAAGTGAGCACTAGCTTTAGCCTTGCTAGCGAAAAAACCAGTACTTTCATGCACAACATCAACACCTAGATCACCCCAAGGAAGTTTGGACGGATCACGTTCAGCCAATACCCGAATTTTATCCCCATTAACTACCATATAATCACCTTCTACTGAAACATCAGCATTAAATTTGCCATGCACAGTATCATACTTAGTCAAATGGGCATTAGTACTAGCATCTCCCAAATCATTAATAGCTACAATTTGAATTTCATCAGTACGTCCAGCCTCATACAAAGCACGCAAAATATTACGTCCGATACGACCATAGCCGTTAATTGCAACTTTAATTGCCATATAATTTTCTCCTAATTTAGGATGGTTAAAAAAAATAATAAATAATAAATTTCCTCGTTCCCACGCTAAACTATCATTGCCATTAAGTTAAGCTTTTTCACGCTTGGAGTCCAAAGCTTTAGCTTTGGACTCCAAAATAATCCTTAGAAGCAGGGGCAATCCTTTATGGTTGCCCCTTTACTCGTTTTACTCGTTTACTCGTTCCCAAGCTCCCGCTTGGGAACGCATTTAGCGACGCCCTGCAGCGGGACGCAGAGCGTCCCTGAATGCGTTCCCAAGCTAGAGCTTGAGAACGAGAACAAACGAAAACAAACGAGAACAACGAAAACAGCGTGGGAACGAGAACAAATAACTGCATTATTCAATCACAGCTTCAACACTCTTAACTACATTATCTACAGTAAAACCAAACTCTTTGAATAGTTCACCAGCAGGAGCTGATTCACCAAAGCGATTAATACCAACAACTTTACCCTGCAAACCAACATATTTAATCCAACCATCTGTCACACCAGCCTCAACTGCAACCCGTGCAGTAACACTGCTTGGCAACACTGACTCACGATAAGCCTCATCTTGGGCATCAAAAAAATCAGTACTTGGCATAGATACTACGCGGATTTTCTTACCTTTATCACTTAAAACCTTAGCCGCACCCATTGCCAATTCAACTTCCGAACCAGTCGCAATAATAATCGCATCAGGAGTACCATCACAATCGAATAAAATATAACCACCTTTTTCAATTAACTCCAACTGTTCCACACTACGTTCTTGATGTGGCAAACCTTGACGCGAGAAAATTAAGCTAATAGGTCCATCTTTGCGTAAAATCGCCATTTTCCAAGCCACTGCTGATTCAACCGCATCACAAGGCCGCCAAACAGACATATTTGGAATCATACGCAAAGTCGCAATCTGTTCAACTGGCTGATGTGTAGGACCATCCTCACCCAAGCCAATAGAATCATGGGTAAATACCATAATATTACGAATTTTCATTAATGCTGCCATGCGTAAAGCATTACGAGCATATTCAGAAAACATCAAAAAAGTTGCACCATAAGGAATAAAACCACCATGCAAAGCCATACCATTGATGATAGCAGCCATACCAAATTCACGCACACCATAATTAATATAATTACCATCAGCATGCTTAACAATCGGCTTACTACCTGACCAAAGTGTAAGATTAGAACCTGCTAAATCGGCAGAACCACCCATTAATTCTGGTAATAAAGGAGCCAAACCCTCAATTGCATTTTGTGAAGCTTTACGCGATGCAATATTTTCAGCTTTAGCATCAACGCTAGTAATAAAAGTATCAGCTTTTTCAGTGAAATTTTCAGGCAAATCGCCATTGAGACGGCGTTTTAGTTCAGCAGCCAATTCAGGATATGCGTTTTCATAAGCCGCAAATTTCTCATTCCAATCACTTTCAAGTTTTTCCCCTTTAACTTTAGCATCCCATCCCTGATAAATTTCGTCCGGAATCACAAAAGCCTCATGTGGCCAACCGATATTTTCTCTTACCAAAGCGATTTCATCAACACCCAAAGGCGCACCATGACAAGCCTCCTTACCCTGTTTATTAGGAGAACCCCAACCAATTATAGTTTTACAACAAATTAAGCTAGGCTGATCTTTATTAGCGCGAGCCGCTTCTATCGCTTTTTTGATAGCATCACTATCATGACCATCAACATCTTCAATAACTTGCCAACCATAAGCCTTAAAACGCATTGGCGTATTATCAGTAAACCAACCTTCTACTTCGCCATCAATGGAAATACCATTATCATCATAAAAAGCAATCAACTTACCCAACTTTAAAGTCCCAGCCAATGAGCAAGCCTCATGAGAAATACCCTCCATCATACACCCATCGCCCAAAAATACATAAGTATAATGATCAATAATATTATAATCAGGACGATTAAACTGGGCCCCTAATACTTTTTCCGCAATCGCCATACCTACGCCATTAGTAATACCTTGTCCCAATGGCCCAGTTGTAGTTTCAACACCAGGAGCATAACCATATTCAGGATGGCCAGGGGTTTTAGAATGCAACTGACGAAAATTCTTCAAATCATCTATTGACAAATCATAACCTGTTAGATGCAAAAGAGAATAAATCAACATAGAACCGTGTCCATTTGACAAAATAAAACGGTCACGATTAGCCCAATTAGGATTAGTAGGGCTATGCTTCATATAATCATTCCACAACACCTCAGCAATATCAGCCATCCCCATAGGCGCACCTGGATGACCAGAATTAGCTTTTTGTACCGCATCCATACTCAAAGCACGAATAGCATTAGCGAGTTCTCTACGCGAAGGCATTTATTTCTCCTATGACATTTTTAAAAATCTTTCTTAAAAAGGGGATAAAAAGAAATAATCCTTTTGCTCCCCCAACCAGTTTGACTCAAGAGTATTGTCGCTTAATTAAAGCGATTCATCAATAGATAAGCAAGTACTTAATTGATTATCTTTTTATTATCATATTGTTATTAATAATTTATATGCAGATTAAAAAAAATAATAGCTAATCTCATATCTTGCACCAATCAAATGATTATGATTTTTCAACCGATTTTTTGAGCCTGAGCTTGAAATCGTTCAATTTCAAGCAATAACTGCTTAACCAATAATAGGAGTAACACTCGACTATCAACTATCAAGTTTTTTTTGCTTGACTTAAGATATTTTCATACTTGGAGTCCAAAGCTTTAGCTTTGGACCATCCAAAGCTAAAACTCCAAGGAAAAAATAAAAACATTAGTTTGTCAAAGCGTAAGACCTGAAAGAAAGTCTGAGACAAAGCCTTATTTACCAATTCATTTATGCTAACAAACGCTAACAACAGCACTCATAAGAGTGGGAGAATCTACCAAAGACCGTTAAACTAAGCTCTCTATATCGCCATAAAGGACTCGTCTTCAGAACCGTGCGTGAGACTTTCACCTCACACGGCTCCCCCCATATTATGGCTTTTTACCCTTGCTCACCCAGTATTCCGTCATAGAAACCGAGCGGGTAATACTTTTAACCAGTGGTTTTAGGATTTTCACCTAAACCATCTATATAAGTTATCCAGCTTGTCCATTACTGGACTTCCCATAAGTGTTTGAAACTTAAGGTTACTTTTCAACGAGTCGCACGACTGAAAATACCTCTTGCTCCATTCAAGTCGCGGTCTAGCGTGATACCACCAGACCTCATTACTCTTGACCCACCAACTTTTTTCTTTCACTTTTCCAGTCCAACTAACAGTTTTACTTGTATAAGCCTCACAAACATCAATCACCGTCTTACCAAATTCAAGAGTTTATTTTTTAAGCGCATTTTGAATTTATAATGTGACCAAGTAAGCATTGCCTGAACTATTTTAGAACGTAATTTACGTACTATTTTTCTTACTAGACATTTGACTAGTTTCAAAAGTTGGCAATAGAATCACATCAAAATTATCTACCCGTGCCGTTTTTCAATGTAATTCTTTAACTCGATAATCAAGTTTTTTTTGCTTGACAAATTGTATTTGATCTAGTTACAAAATCAATATTTGAATTATAAGAATAATTGTAAAGTATGTTGGAGTCCAAAGCTTTAGCTTTAGCTACAGCTTTAGCTACGCTTACTTCGTTTGGCAGGTCGCCCAAACGAAACGAAGTAAGCGTAGCTAAGTAAGCGTAGCTAAAGCTTTGGATTCTAATTATTATATAATCTTTAAAGATCAATAGTATTGATTTAAATTCAGATTGGTTTCAAAAAGTCAATAAATAAAAACTTGATCATCGAGTTTAACGAGATTCTTAATTTTCTTTCGCATTCGTGCTTGTGCATTTTTCATCTCTAGCTTCTTCTTACCAACAGCCTTAGAAGTACGAGAAATTAAATCATCCAAAAAATAACATAAACGCTAAATGCGTTCAAAATCTCCATTGCCGCAGCCGAAAAAAAAGTTTTCCGAACCCCTGCCCTGGGTCAAGAGCAACCATACGCCCCTGATAGACTGACAAAACTAGATAATAATTTTCTTATTAGTTATAATAATCAGAAACTTATCTAGGAACTATTGGAAATGAAAAAAACTAAGCCAAAATTATACAATACCTTATCTACATTAATGGAAGAATTAGGGTGGCGAGACAAGCGTCATTTACAAACATTTGTTTGGATAGTTTTGGGATTAATAGAAAGTGGAGTCATAAATTTAACACAATGGGTACCATTTATACAAAGTCGAGCAACTTTTGCACAAAGTACAGTAAGGCGTTTTAGCAGATTCTTAGGAAACCGACGAATACGTGTCAGCCATTTATATGGGAAATTAATAAAGAATGCCTTAAATAATTGGGGTGAAAATAAATTATATGTCGCTTTAGATACTAGTATGTTATGGAATCGTTTTTGTATAATTCGTTTATCAGTGGTTTATAGAGGACGTGCAGTTCCGTTATTATGGTTGGTACTTAAACATAAAAGTTCATCAGTAAAATTTAATAAATATAGACCATTATTAGCTCGTATAGCAAATTTAATGCCAGAAAATTGTAAGATAGTATTACTTGCTGATAGAGGTTTTATGTGCATTGATTTGATGAAATATATAAAAAAACTACCAAATTGGCATTTTCGTATTCGTGGTAAAAAGTCTTTAAACACTTATCGCTTAGGTAAACGAGGTTCTTTTTGTAAACAGAAAATTTGTGCTATGGCTCAGCAAGATTTTATCACAACATTTATATAGGTAATGAATGCTTTGGTGAACTTCATATTGCCTTTGCTCGTTTAAAAGGCTGTCGTGAATACTGGTATATTATTAGTGATGAACCAGTTAATGAGCAAACATTTGATGAATATGGGCTACGTTTTGCTATAGAAGAAAATTTTTTAGATGATAAATCCAATGGTTTTCAGCTAGAAAGTTCCTTAATTAGATCAACTACTGCTTTAAATAAAATTTGTTTTGCTTTAGCAGTTGCTACCTTATTCCTTACAATTCAAGGCCAAAAGATCGTTGAGTCTGGTAAACGTCGCTATGTTGATCCACATTGGTTTCGTGGTCTTAGTTATATGAAAATCGGTTGGGAATGGGTAAAATCTTCTATCTATCGTGGTTTTAGACTTATTTCTCAATTATATTTATCAGGTGAATCTGATCCTGATCCTGTTAAGCCTTATAAAAATTATATCAAACCTTTTCCGTCGTCAAAAAACTTTGTTTGTGATTTTTGTATTCTAATTTCTGCTGATTGATATTTTCCTTTTTGCTTCCTAATGTTATTGAGTTTTGTCAGTCTATCAGCCTCCTAAGTTTTGAAAACCTCGGAGGTCTGATTTACGGCTATTATTATAACTATATTTGAAATACAAGATTACCTTACACTTTGTGGGCGCATAATAATTAAATGTCGTTGTGCTGCTAATTGAGGTATTTTTAATGCGATAGTTTCGATTTTTACCCCAGAAACTTGAGCGATTTCTGTATCAGGATAAACCCCTTTCATTGCTAATAAACATCCTTTGCTAGCACATAAGTGTACACTTTGAGTGTAAAATTGCTGCAAATTGGAATAAGCTCTTGAAATTATACAACTAAATTTATAAGATGGTTGAAATTTCTCCAGCCGAGTACAAACAACTTCAGCATTATTGATTTTTAATTCCAGAATAGCTTGTTTGACAAAGCGGATTTTTTTTGCGCTACTATCTAATAAAACACAGTGCCAATCTGGACGCGCTATTGCTAATAATAAACCGGGTAAACCTGCGCCGGTGCCAACATCTAAAATCTCTTTACCACAAACATAAGGTAATATTGCTAAACAATCAAAAATATGTTTTGGTATCATATCTGATAGTTGGCGCACACCAGTGAGATTATAAACTTGATTCCATTTGTCCAATAGTTGGATATAATCTAATAATTGTGTTTGAGTCGCAGCAGATAGATTTAGTTGTAGCGCACGTAAACCTTGGCTTAGATTGCTTGCTAAATTCATTAGAGAGTGAATGGAACTAGGGGATGGGAATAATGATCATGGGCGGTACTGGATTTGAACCAGTGACCCCTGCCGTGTGAAAGCAGTGCTCTACCCCTGAGCTAACCGCCCTAAAGAGTTGGGCAATTTTAAAACATCATCTATGTTTAAGTCAATAGACTTGTCCGTAAATAATAAAATGGAGTCCAAAGCTTTAGCTTTGGCTGGCCCCCCCAAACGAAGTAAGCGAAACGAAGTAAGCGAAGCTAAGGCTAAAGCTTTGGACTCCAAGTAGCAAATCCTTATTTTCTGACAAGTATAATAAAATTTTTTTATTTATGGGATTTTATATATAATTAATTATGACAGTTCGTACTCGTTTTGCACCTAGCCCAACGGGCTATTTACATGTTGGCGGTGTTCGCACCGCTTTATTTTCATGGCTATATGCCCGCAAACATGGGGGTAAATTTATTTTACGCATTGAAGATACAGATCGTGAGCGTTCTACAGAAGCCTCTATTAATGCCATTATTGAAGGCATGAACTGGCTGGGTTTACAAGCCGATGAAGGGCCATTTTATCAAACTCAACGCTTTGAGCGTTATCGTCAAGTTATTGAACAATTATTGGCTAATAATCAAGCCTATTATTGTTATTGCTCCAAAGAGCGTTTAGAAAATTTACGCAATGAGCAAATGGCGCGTAAGCAAAAACCTCGTTATGATGGTCATTGTCGCCATCTAAGCAGTCCACAAGCAGATAGCTCAATTAAACCAGTGATTCGCTTTAAAAATCCTAAAGTGGGACAAGTTTTTATTCGGGATTTAATCAAAGGCAGTGTAGTATTTAACAATAGTGAACTAGATGATTTAATCATTGCTCGCTCTGATGGCACGCCTACTTATAATTTGACTGTCGTTGTTGACGATTGGGATATGCAAATTACCCATGTTATTCGAGGTGATGATCATTTAAATAATACTCCTCGCCAAATCAATATATTAGAAGCATTAGGAGCAAGCGTACCCGAATATGCCCATGTTCCAATGATTTTAGGCAATGATGGCCAGCGTTTATCTAAGCGACACGGTGCGGTTAGTGTCATGAATTACAAAGAGGAAGGCTATTTACCTGAAGCGTTACTGAATTATTTGGTACGATTAGGTTGGTCACATGGAGATCAAGAAATTTTTTCTCTACAAGAAATGATTGATTTATTTGATATAAATGCAATCAATGGCTCTCCAGCAGCGTTTAATAATGACAAATTATTATGGCTCAACCAGCATTACATTAAAACTAGCGAACCAGAGCAATTAGTTCCACAATTACGCTTTCAATTTGAACAATTAGGCATAGAAACCACAACTGGGCCAACATTAGTTGAGATTATTAACGTACAAGCAGAACGGGCTAAAACCCTAAAAGAAATGGCCCAAAATAGCCGCTACTTCTTTTTAGAAACGCTTCAGTATGACGAAAAGGCGGTAAAAAAACACCTCAAGCCAGCTATTCGTGAGCCGTTGAATGACTTATGTCAACGATTAGCGAATCTTCAAGACTGGAATGCCGAAGCTATTCATGAGATTATTCATGCCATTGCCGAACAATATAGCCTAAAATTGGGTAAAATAGCTCAACCATTGCGAGTAGCAGTAACTGGTGGCACTATTTCCCCACCAATTGATGTGACAGTAAAACTGATAGGACAAGCCCGCTGTGTGGAACGTATCAAACATGCTGTAACTTTTATTGGAGAACGATAATGCCACCACTCAAGAAACGGAAAGTAAAAGTTCAAATCACTTTGAGTAATAAGACTGAACTCAATGGCGAATTAGTCGTAACAGGGAATGACCGGCTTTCAGATCGTTTAAACAAGATCACTGAAGTATTTAAAACAGAGTTGATTGTGTTATCGACTGGAACCGATAATTACATTAACATCAATAAACAACATATTGTCAAAGTCTTGGAAATTGCCGATCCTACATATAAGTCGTCATATTTTCCGAAACCTTCTGTCAAGCATCTGGGAGTAAAAATCACGCTGAGTAATGGTGAGACGGTTCAAGGTAATTTGTTGCTTAAAGGAGAGGGTAAAGTTTCTGAGCGTTTAAATAAAATCTTTGGTATGGATTTTATAGTTTTCTTGGATTCCGATAAACAGTACTATATGCTCAATAAACAACATATCATAACAGTGGAGGAAATGGATTAGGATTTCAACGAATGTAAATTCTTTTCTAAGATTCTATCTACAAACCTGACAGGTTTTGAAAACTTGTCAGGTTTTAATGTATTATTTTTATTAGGACAATAAACCTAAAATGTTCCCCTTTATTATTAAACGACTTAAATTTATATTCATACTACTCTTGTTATCTCAGAATATCTATGCTAATCAAGATAAATATATTGTAGAAGTGCAAATTGATGGTATCAAAGGCGAATTACTAACGAATGTATTAGCGTCTATTAATATTGAACAAGAAAAAACCAATCCCCGCCTTTCCCCTAGTCAAATTCGACGCTTACATAAAAAAACACCTCAACAAATAAAACGTGCTTTGCAAGCTTTTGGTTATTACAAAGTTACAGTTGATAGCGAATTAATCAAACCCAGCCATTCACAGAACCAAACTTATATTTATCAAGCCAAATACAGAATTCATTTAGGCGAGGCTCTGAAATTAAAAGTGGTGGAGATTAAAATTCTTGGAGAAGCTAAAGACGATCCGATTTTTAAAACAGAACTAGCGAATTTGCCATTAAAAGAAGGAGATACTTTGAACCATGCTAATTATGAAAAAGCTAAAAGTATCTTACACAATCTTGCTGAAGAGCGTGGTTATTTTGATGCCGTACTAACCAAACATCAAATTATCATAGATGAACAAGCTTATACTGCCAGCATTTTCTTAACTTTTGATACTAAAAAACGCTATCGTTTTGGTGAAGTAGCATTCACAAAAAACTTGTTTGATGAATCAGTTTTGCGACGATATTTAACTTTTAAGAAAGGGGACTTTTATACTAGTAGTGCCTTATTAGCGTTTAAAAATGCCCTTGATAGTAGTTTATATTTTGACGAAGTTATAGTTAAAATACCCGATTCCTCAAATCGCAGTCAAGATAATCTGTATTTGCCAGTTAAGGTTAATTTAAAACTGCGTAAACGAAATAAATATGGTATAGGAATAGGTTATGGTACCGATACTGGAGTACGTGGTTCCTTATTATGGGAACAGCGATACATTAATCGTTATGGGCACAGCTTTTCGGCAAAAACCGAACTATCCGAAATACGCAAAAGCGCAACCGCGCGTTATTTTATACCTACAGGATTGAATATAAAAAAATTCTTCACTATTACAGCAGGATATAAAGATGAAAGCACTGATACCAGTGAAAGTGAAATGCTGAAACTAGCTATTAATCAACATCAACCAATTAAGTTATTTGGCAGTGAAATTAACCAAGTTTTATCTTTAGAATATCAAGAGGAAAAATACATAGTAGGTAAGGATTCAGGACATGCTCGATTATTAATGCCTCATTTGAGTTTATCTTATGTGAAAACTGATGATCCCATTTATACTAGGCGTGGGCATAAGATAGAATGGGATATGCGAGGCGCATTGGCTAATGTTGGCTCAAATACCTCTTTTTGGCAAAGCAGTTTAAGTGCAATTTTTATTTATCCTCTGTTCACAACAGATAGATTTCTGGCACGGGGTAATGTGGGTTATAGTAATGTTTCTTTAGTTGATGGTGATTTTCATGATTTACCTCCTTCCATACGCTTTTTTGCTGGTGGAGATCAAAGCGTCAGAGGTTATGATTATCAAGAATTGGGACCAACCGATGAAAACGGTTTAGTTATAGGCGGTAAATATTTATTAGTTGGTAGTTTGGAATATGAACATAGAATCTTTGAAAAATGGAGTTTAGCTGTATTTTATGACATAGGAAATGCCTTTAATAGTACTTCTGAACCATTAAAAGAAGGTGCAGGTATAGGTGTGCGTTGGCTATCTCCTGTTGGTTTAATTCGCGTTGATGTTGCGGCGGCTTTAAGTAAACCAGATCAACCACTACGCCTGCATATTAGAATTGGACCAGATTTTTAAGAGATTGGAGAAGTCGAACCCTGTTTGCCGTCATTCAAACAGGGTTTTATTGGGTGTGACCGTTATTTGATGTAAGTACTGAACCATGAATTTTAGTATATATTGGAGTCCAAAGGACCAGTACCAAAGCTAAAGCTTTGGACTCCAATATGTTAAATAATTTCTTATGTTAAATAATTTATGGTTCAGTACTTAATTAACCAGCACACCGTCCTTTCCCCTAGTCTTCTCCCTCCCGCTGGAACTTCCACCCCAGTGGGGGTGAGGGGAGAAATCGTGGATAACATCAAATTAAGGTCATATTCGTTTTAGAGCTATTCTGTTATAAGCCTAAAGCTTGTCGACGTTTTTCCATCATTTCATCAATAATGGGTTTGAAAATTATTTCCATAGCAAAACCCATTTTCCCACCTGGAACAACCAAAGTATTCGGACGAGACATAAAGGAATCATGAATCATTGTCAATAAGTAAGTAAAATCTTGATCACGGTACTTATTAAAGCGAATCACTACCAGACTTTCATCCGCAGTCGGAATATCGCGTGCAATAAAAGGGTTTGAGGTATCTACCAACGGTACTCGTTGAAAGTTAATATGAGTTTGGCTAAATTGTGGTGTAATGTACTGCACATAATCAGGCATACGGCGTAAAATGGTTTGAGTCACGGCTTCAGGAGAATAACCACGTTCTTTGACATCGCGGTTGATTTTCTGTATCCACTCCAGATTAACGCTAGGTACAACACCAATTAATAAATCAACCCATTGTGCAGTATTCACTTCCGAAGTGACAACGCCACCATGTAAGCCTTCATAAAATAATAAATCTCTATCGGATGGAATATCTTCCCAAGGCGTAAAAGTCCCAGGCTCTTGATTATAGGGTTCTCCCTCTTCCTCGCTGTGCAAGTATTTACGGATTTTTCCTGTACCAGTTTCTGAGTATTGAGCAAATAAATCTTCCAACTTATCAAGAATATTAGCCTCTGGACCGAAATGACTTAAATGTTTACCGTTCTTTTCAGCCTCCGCAACAGCTTTTTTCATTTCCTGACGGTTGTAACGATGAAAGCTATCGCCTTCAACTATTACTGCTTTATACTTACCACGACGAAAAATATCTTCAAAAGCTTTTTTCACCGTAGTTGTTCCAGCACCTGATGAGCCTGTGATGGCAATAATAGGATGTTTTACAGACATTAAGTTCTCCTAAATAATTGATAAAACAGAAAAACTGGACAAGGCTTGATTGTTTAAGGGCGAAAATGCCGCACTGCTATGCGTAATTCTGCCAGCCTTTGGAATTGACTACGATAGCGGATTTGTAGATAAATTTCAACAATTTGTTGAATTTTGTGGGCTAAATCAGGGCGATCCAGCCCAACACGGTTAGCAAAATCTAATGGCCCCTCACTGGGATGGCGAGTCCAACCGCGTTTTGCTAATTTTTTGCAAAAACGCAAATAAAGTTGCTGTGCTGGATCATATCTACTTGATGAGTATGGGCGTAAAAACATCCAAGCTGCATAGCTAAACAAGATAGTGGCTATAATAATTACTAGTAAAATTGTCATGCCTTGCCAGTCAATGTCTTTGAATCCTAAGCTTTTTAAAAATTCTGCTTGGCGTTTGGGACCGTATCCTAGCACCCATTGATTCCAACCATTATTAATCGCATCCCAACTGTTTTGCAATTGTTGCCAGAGTTTAGCTAGAGATGAGTTATGATTTAAATTTAAACCTAAAGGATTAAACGTTGTTGGTAATGCGCTTTCTATACCTTGCTCTACCCGTTCTGGTGCTACTGCGCTGGTGGGATCAACTCGCACCCAGCCTTGATTTGCTAACCAAACTTCACTCCAAGCATGGGCATCACGTTGGCGCACAACCAAATAGCCATCAATCGGATTCACAGTTCCGCCCAAATAACCTGTTACGACTCGTGCAGGGATACCTGCTGCTCGCATTAGGATAGTAAAAGCAGCAGCATAATGCTCGCAAAAACCTTCGCGGGTTTCAAATAAAAATTCATCTACAGGATCATTTAATAACAGCTTAGGCGTATGAGTATAGACAAAGGGGGCTTGATTAAAATATTGCAAAGCTCGTTGAATAATCGCCTCTGGTTGCGGATTTTCTTGTCGCCATTTAGCCGCCAAGGCACGAGTGCGATAATGTTTACCCCTAGGCAAGAACAAAGCAATTCGGTGCTGTTTCTGGGTGATTATATCGGCACGATAATCGGTATAAGAGCGCAATTTATAACGCTTTCTTTCGCGTACAGGTGAATTGGCTAAAAGTTGATAATTTAAGCTAATTTTAGCATTTACAGGAGCTTGGCTGGGTAAATCTAAGGCAAATAACCAGCGTTGATAATGTGGTTCTAAAGTTATCGTATAATCATAGGGTTTGCTACGGGAATGTAAATTAACCGCATGATTAAAAAAGCCTTTTTCAAATCCAGGTTTCCAATTGCGTCCATTAGTCCAAGATAATACCGGTCCTCGCCAATAGCGTTTAGCAGTTGGCGGTATTTCGCCATCAAATTTAACCCGAAAAGCGATTTCATTGGATAAACTTAATTGATTTACTGAACCCATTTCCATGCTATCACTTAAACCAGTCACACCGCTATGTTTATTTACAGGTAATTTCCAAAAAGGCCCCGCAACACGGGGAAATAAGATAAACAATATCAACATGACAGGCAATGCTTGCAGCAATAAAACACCTGATAAGCGTAAACGTAGGCGTGTTGATAAACGATTGTCATTAATACTAATCAGCGTCGCCGTCGCTACTAGCATTACAAGCCCCATATATAAGGCAGTGGGAATGGATTGCGAAAACAGAAAATTGGTAATGATAAGAAAATAGCTTAAAAAACAAATGAATAAAGCATCACGCTGATTATTCATTTCTAACAGCTTGATGGCAGATAATACGATCAAGAAAGCAACAAAGCCATTACGATCTAAACCTGATCTGAACGACAGAGCGATAAAAATCACGAGGGCGACTAAAAAGAGCAATTTTGGGCTTGGTAAAGGTTTTTGCCTGCGCGTGATTTGATAACGCCAAATGAGTAGTCCCAAAAAAATCGGCGGAATCCATAATAATATATGAGAAAAATGTGGCACGGCGACTAAAATTAATGTCGCTATTAGCCATAATAAGGTATCTAAACGGGGATATAGCATTTTCTAAATTGTTTACTGTCTGAACCTTGATTATAAAGATTTAAAGGATTAAACAGATTACAAAAATCCTGTAAATTTTTTAAATCCTTAATCCTGTAAATCCTTAAAATCCTTTGTAATCAAGGTTCAGACATTAATTATTATCACCATACAAAGCCAATGATTTTAAACATAATTCCCGATGTATTTCTCCACTACTAGGTTGAATAGTACAATTTGGAATTTTTAAACCATACTCTGCACCCTGACTATCAGCAAGCAATATCCACAAACATAATTGCGATAAAGCCGCCTCAACATTATTTAACATACTAACATCATCCCAAGTCAACCAAACACTAGCACTACTTAAACCGCCAAATTGTTTAATCATCCACGCTTGCCCACGCGCTACTGCTTTCCAATCAATATGTCGTGGAGAATCTCCCTCTTTATAATCACGATAACCAATAAAGTCATCGCCTCCACTATCATGAGGGCTACCTTCTCCTGTATTTTCCAATAACTGCCCTAATGGCAAATTTCTATGTCCCAATGGTTGAGGATAAACCAAAGTCGAAGCATCCAAAACAATATTAGACCAAGCATGAAATAATCCCAATGGAAATTCCGAATACACGCTTACGCGCCCTAAAAACAGCCGCCCGCGCTGCTTAGTTCTAACTGGAATAATTAAACTAACACGCTTATCAGCAGCTATATCCATAACAATTTCCGATTGTTTTGACTGTTGACGCTGCCAAACTAAATTATAACGCGCCGCCTTACCACGATTATCTAACCATAATTGGAATTGTGCGAGTTCACCTAAAAAAACTGGTGCAACTTTTCCTAATTCTATGCGTAAACCCAATAAATTTCTATGAGTATGTAAAATCGACACTAAAGCCATACTGGCTAATAAAAAAGTGAGCGCGTAACCCATACTATTATTATAGTTCATAGAACCTAGCAACATAATAGCTAAAGCTAGAACCAATCCAAAACCAGCTTTGGTTGGAATAATATATATATGCTGCCTATCAAGTGTAATTTGACTATTTTGCTTTGACATAAAATATTGTTTCTGGTTTCTGCGTGCGAGCTTAAATCATTGGAGTTATTCAAATTTTTCAGTCTTGACTCATGCGGTGTTTGCTATAATAAATCTATTGTTATTTATTTTTTTATTTTATTTTATTGTAAACTCTATTAATTGTTTTAACAAAAATTTAGATAAAATATAAAGTGGTTTTACTCTCGTTCCCAAGCTCCAGCTTCACTGCCATAGTATTAAGCCATGAAAAGAGTACAGCGAATGTCAGACAACGAATAAAACCTGTTACAAATCATTAGCTAACTAATTGTTTTTTATTCGTTGTCTAAGATTTGTTGTACTATTTTTAGGGCTTAATACCATGACAGTGAAGCCTTGGGAACTAGGAAAACTAGGAATAATGATGGTATTGTAGGGGCAATCCCTTGTGGTTGCCCAGTTTTTAAAATCCCAGATAATTTGTGCTTCAGTACTTAACATCAGTTAAAAATTAAATGTTACTTTAACTTTCTCAATAACTTATTTAAATTACCAGTTAAATAAATAGAATAAAAAATGACCCAAAGTTACGATGCTTCAGATATAGAAGTCCTAGCAGGACTTGATCCCGTGCGTAAACGTCCGGGAATGTACACCGATACCACGCGCCCAAACCATTTGGCGCAAGAAGTAATAGATAATAGTGTTGATGAAGCCATTGCAGGATATGCTAAATCTATTCATGTCACTTTGCACGCTGATAATTCACTTAGTGTCCGTGACGATGGGCGTGGTATGCCTGTCGATATACACCCCGAAGAAGGCGTTAGCGGTGTCGAAGTTATTCTAACTCGATTACATGCTGGCGGTAAATTCTCGAATAAAAATTATCAATTTTCGGGTGGGTTACATGGAGTTGGTATTTCGGTTGTAAATGCACTGTCTAAAAACTTAGAGGTTAGCATTAAACGCGATGGTAAGTTATACCAAATGTCATTTGCTAACGGCGAAAAAACTTCGGAACTTCGTGTTGTTGGTAAGGTAGGTAAGCGTAATACTGGAACAACTCTACGATTTTGGCCAAATGAAAAATATTTTGATTCTCCGCAGTTTTCTGTGCCTCGTTTAATCCATATTTTACGCGCTAAAGCGGTACTTTGTGCTGGATTAACCATTAGTTTTGAAAATGAAAATACTGGCGAAACCTTAAAATGGCATTATAAAGATGGACTTACTACTTATTTGTTAGACCATTTGGGCGATGTCGAAAGTTTACCTGATACTCCCTTTATTGGACATTTTCAGGCGAAAACTGAGGCAGTTGATTATGCGCTAATGTGGATACCAGAAGGAGAATTGTTGACAGAGAGTTATGTTAATTTAATTCCAACGACACAAGGCGGAACTCATATAAATGGCTTACGCAGCGGTTTATTAGAAGCCATGCGCGAATTTTGCGATTATCGGAATTTACTCCCGCGTGGGATCAAACTGGCACCAGAAGATGTTTGGGAACGTTGCGCTTATATATTATCGGTAAAATTAGAAGATCCACAATTTTCTGGACAAACTAAGGAACGACTATCTTCGCGTGCATGTGCAGCCTTTGTCTCAGGCGTAGTACGCGATGCTTTTTCTCTGTGGCTAAATCAACATGTTGAAGTTGGTGAAAAAATTGCGGAATTGGTGATTAATCATGCACAAAAGCGGCTGCGTGCTGAAAAGAAAGTTGTGCGAAAAAAAGCCACAAGTGGACCAGCATTACCGGGAAAATTAGCTGATTGTTCTCGACAAGATACGAAACAAACGGAACTGTTTTTAGTCGAAGGCGACAGTGCAGGCGGTTCATGCCGTCAAGCACGTGATCGAACCTTTCAAGCCGTTATGCCCTTGCGTGGCAAAATTTTAAACACTTGGGAAGTTGATACTAGCCAAGTTCTAGCCTCACAAGAAGTTCATGATATTGCTGTAGCACTTGGCATTGATCCGGGCAGCGATAACTTAGAAGGCTTGCGCTATGGAAAAATCTGCATTCTTGCCGACGCTGACTCCGATGGCGCACATATCGCTACTTTATTATGTGCCTTATTTGTAAAACATTTTCCTAAACTGGTACAAGAAGGGCATGTTTATATTGCCACACCGCCACTATACCGTATTGATATTGGAAATACAGTTTATTATGCCCTAAATGAAGATGAAAAACAGGGAATTTTAGACCGTATTACGGCAGAGAAAAAACGCGGCAAAGTCAATGTCCAACGGTTTAAAGGTTTAGGCGAAATGAACCCATTACAATTGCGTGAGACTACAATTGCTCCCGACACTAGACGCTTGATTCAAATGACCCTAGATGAGCCAGAAGAAACCGAACAAGTTATGAATATGTTATTAGCGAAAAAACGGGCGAATGATAGAAAAAAGTGGTTAGAAAAAAAGGGCGATTTAGCGGTGGTTTGATCTATAGTATTAACCGAAAGCAACGATTTTGACTTATCCTTGTTTATATAACATCCTTGTAGTTAATTAAAGCTTTTAACTTTCGAGGTGATTAAGTCAGACAGACTCCTATAAAACCTGACAGGTTTTAAAAACCTGTCAGGTTTGGATAAATGAATAATTAAATAAATGAATAGCAAAACACTTTATTTGCGCCTCTTGGGCTATGTTGTTCCTTACTGGCGCGTCTTTGCCTTGGCGATTTTGGCAATAGTTGTCATGGCAGTTTCTGATCCTATTTTAGCGGCTTTAATTCAACCATTGCTAGATGGTGGCTTTGTCGATAAAGACCCCACGATGATGAAATGGATGCCAATATTTTTAATATTATTATTTTCAATCAAAGGTTTGGCGATGTTAGCCAGTAGTGTTGGTATGACTTGGGTGGCTTCGCGTGTAGTTATGGATTTACGTGCGAAAATGTTTGATAAAATTTTAAGCTTGCCAACCAGTGATTTTGATCAAACTTCAGCAGGTGTATTATTATCCAAAGTAACATATGATGTTAGTCGCGTCATGGCTGCTGCTACTGAGAGTTTATTGATTTTAGTGCGTGATACTTTATCAGTTATTGGCTTGCTGGTTTGGATGTTTTATCTGAATTGGATGTTGTCTTTAATTGTTTTTACGATTGTACCAATAACAATTGTGGTTATGCGTATTGTGAGCATTCGCTTGCGTCGCATGAATACCTCTATGCAGGATGCTATGGGAGATATAACGCGGGTATTAGAGGAGGCAATCGGTGGGCATAAACTGATTAAAGTATTTGGTGGACAACATTATGAGCAAAAACGTTTTGAAGATGCGAGTAATAAGGTGCGTCGTTTTGAAGTTAAAACTAAAGTGACTTCTGGTTTAAGCGTTTTTATTGTGCAACTACTCACTGCTAGTGCTTTGGGCGTTATTATTTATATTGCTGCTCAACAATCAGCTGTGGATAATATTACAGTTGGCGGATTTGTGTCACTTTTCACTGCAATGGGTTTATTGTTTAGCCCTATTAAACGCTTAACCCAAGTTAATGATAAGTTGCAACAAGGTTTGGCTGCTGCACAAAGTGTTTTTGACTTAATAGATAAAGCCTCTGAACTAGATAATATTAATGAACATAGTTACTTAACTAAACCAAAACAATTATCTGGAAAATTGACTTTTCAACAAGTTACTTTTTATTATGAAGGGCAAACGACTCCAGCTTTGCAAGATATTTCTTTAACTATTATGCCCGGCGAAACTATCGCTTTTGTTGGCGCATCTGGCAGTGGTAAAAGCACTTTAGCCAATTTAATCCCCCACTTTTATACAATTACTCAAGGTAAGCTACTTATTGATGATATAAATATCAATGAGTTACCATTAGCAACCCTCCGTGCCAATATTGCCCTAGTCAGCCAAGAAGTGGTGCTATTCAATGATACTGTTGCTGCAAATATTGCTTATGGCACCATGGCAGATGCTCCGCGTGAACAAATCATTGAGGCAACTAAATCAGCTTATGCTTTAGAATTTATTCAACAAATGCCGAATGGCTTAGACACATCTATTGGAGAAAGAGGAGTAAAATTATCAGGAGGGCAACGACAACGGCTTGCAATTGCCCGCGCCTTGCTTAAAAATGCCCCAATTCTGATTTTTGATGAAGCAACATCAGCATTAGATACCCAATCAGAATATCAAGTACAAAAATCACTGGAGAAACTAAAACAAGGGCGCACAACAATTATTATTGCCCATCGTTTATCAACAATTGCCAAAGCAGATAGAATTGTTGTGATGGAAAAGGGGCGTATTGTTGAAATTGGACAACATGCGGAATTGATAAAAAAACAAGGAAGTTATGCTAAATTATATCAACTCCAAAAAGGATAATTTTACC
>JALWSU010000167.1 GCA_026993485.1 Thiotrichaceae bacterium
GTTAGAATTCATAGCTTTAGTTTTTGCAATCCATAATGAAGTAAGCGAAAATAAATAAGCGAAGCTAAAGCTGATAATTTTTATATCAAAATATATTATATTTGATAATATCAAATACAATTTGTCAAGCAAGAAAAACTTGATTATTGGATTTTAGGAAAAGCTTAAAGCTTTAGCAGTAGCCATGAAACCGAGTTTTTCTTATACTTAGGGCAACCACAAGAGATTGCCCCTACAGATTTCGTCACTCAACGTCTGAATATTATTGTAAGGGCAATCGGTTGCCCTGAGTAGTTTTTTTTAACGGATAAGCTTATTGTCCATATTTATCACGATAAGCTTGAATAGCCGATAAATATTGATGTTTATCTGAGTTCATTTCTATATAAGTGATTAAGTCTTCTAAATTGACAATGCTGATAACTGGTATTTGATATTGTTGTTCAATTTCTTGAACTGCTGAGAGTTTCGTTTTTCCACGTTCTTGACGATTTAGCGCAATTATAACTCCTGCTAGTGTCGCGCCTGCGGTTTGGATAATTTCTGCTGCTTCTCGTATTGCGGTTCCGGCACTGATTACATCGTCTATTAGTAAAATCCGTCCGGTTAAAGGTGCGCCAACAATGTTGCCTCCTTCTCCATGATCTTTGATTTCTTTGCGATTAAAAGCGTAGGGTAAATCGCGTTGATGTTGATCCGCTAGGGCAATGGCTGTTGTTGCTACAAGGGGAATGCCTTTGTAGGCGGGACCAAATAATAGGTCAAAATCTATCTCGGAGGCTTGGGCTTGTATGGCTCTGGCGTAAAATCGCCCTAATTTTGCTAAGGCTTTGCCAGTATTAAATAAGCCTGCATTAAAAAAATAGGGGCTTTGTCGCCCTGATTTTAAAGTGAATTTGCCAAAACGTAAGACATTTTGGCTAATGGCAAATTCTAAAAATTCTTGTTGATAATCTTGCATTATAATTGATTTTCTTGATTTTGTTCTCGCAATATTTTGATTTGAAATAATGTATTTCTGTCTTCTTCTTCTAGTGTCGATTGGATAAAATGAATGGTATTATGGTAGTTGGGAATCACGTTATATTTGAGGGCATTGACTCGTTTTTGCGTTTTGCGTTGTTCTTCTAATAAACGCCATAAAGCGGTTTCTGCTTCTCCAAGACGAGCTAATATGATTACCATATTCGCTAGTTGTTTGCGCGTTTCATCAAAACTATTATTAGTCTCCATTAAGCTAACTGGTTGAAGTGGTAGACGTTTGGCTGTAATTGCTGGATATTGTACACCTATATGACTACGCGGTAAAATTTTAACATTAAGCGGTGGAGTTAAACCTAGCGCCGTTTGCTGTAATAAACGGCTATTAATCTGTGTATGCGTTATTCCAAGCCAATGATATGCCGTTTCTAAAGTAGTCCGCGCTTCTTGACGAAGCTCACGGTATTGTTTTAGGCGTTCATAGACTAGGCGAGTTAGCAGTTCTTTTTTTCGCTCAAGCAGCGAAGCTCCTGTTTCTAAAAAGGCTACTTTGCGCTTGAGCTGTAGTAAAGTACTTTTGGTAGGTGGTATTTTGAGACGTTTAGTCGCCATTATGTTGCAATCTTAGTTTTAATTCGCCCATTTATCAGGCCTAAATAGTAAGAGTTCTCCGCCAGTATAATAAGGAGCTACATCTTTGCGTATTTCGTCTAGCACTTTTGCGCGTGCTTTTAAAAGCATGGCACTATCTGCAATTGGGCTAGTTGAGCTGTTATTACAATATGTATCGCTATCAGTGCCAGTAAATGGTGATGAATAAATTACTTCTCCAGTCTTCCGTTTGGTTACCGAAACTATAACCTTAAAGTTTGCTTTTCTATCAACACATTGTACCGTAATTTTCTTCTGAGTACCTTCTTTGCAGGCTCCAAATAAACTTTTTCGTTCGCAGTCTTCTACTTCTTTTGAGTAAGTTTGATAACTAATAGAAGAATCTAGCACTTGTCCAGAAAAAACACCATCGGCTTTTTTGGCAGAAGTTACTATTCTAAAAATCCCTTGTTTACCATTTTCAGATAGCAGCCTTGCTTGAAGCTCTTGTCGAAACAATTCTCCATCTTTTCCAGTGAATTTGGCAATGGCTACTGAATTTAATTCAGCAACTTGTGGTGCTCTAGCAGGATTGAGTACCCTTTCAGTGGGTTTTAATAGCTCACAACCTCCTACCAAAGTTAGAACCAAAATGTAGAAAACTAGGTTTCTTAAATACATTGAATACCTCGCTTGATTGGGTTATTTTGAACTGCTTTCTTTGTCTTTAGCAGCTTTTAGTCGTTGTTGTTCTTCTTCAGCTTTTTGTCTTTCACGTTTGCTTGTTTCTAATTCGTCTTCGAGTTTTTTCGTGCGTCTATCATAACCACCACCAACATCATTGACTATCGCATCCCATAAACTACCTTCTTTGGTGGCATCGCCATTGCTGGTTGCACAACCGCTGCTTAATATGGTGAGTGTTAAGGCTATGCCTAGTGCTGGTTTATTCATGATTTGTTCCTCTTATAAAAGTATTACAGGCTATCATTTAGTGATAATAATAAATTCACATTTTGATTTAAGAGATTGCCTTGTTGTTCAAAGGCAGAAATTCCATTTTGCCATTCGGCTAATTCTGCTGGTGTTGCAGTATCATGATATTGTTCGTAGCGTGTTTTAGAAATTTTTACTTCCGTTTTAGCTTGTTCTGCTACTGCTATGGCAACGCCAAATTTTTGTTGGAATTTCTTTTTTTCTTCACGTTTGATCATTTGCCTTTGTTTATCGTTCATCCTCATATTATTAATGCGTTGTACTTCAGCTTTGTATTGTTTAATGCTTTTGGCTAATTCAGCATTAGTTGCACGAAGTTTAGCAGCCATCTTTTTATTCCAGGCAATTTCTTCCATAATTGCTCGCTGTTTATCGGCATATTGTGCCTTGCGTTCGGCAAAATAAACACCTGTAAACAGTCCCGCAATACAGCCTCCAATTGCTCCAATAATCGCCCCTTCTTTGCCGCCTATTGCAGCACCTGCGGCTCCACCAACTACAACGCCACCAATACATCCCTGGGTTGCAAATTTAGTAGTTTCTTTCGTACCTCCTGATGAAACGCAGCTAGTTAAAATTGCGCTTAATAATAAAATTATGCTGGCTGTGAATCCAGAGATTCTAATAAATTGAAAAAAATAGAGTCTTCGGGTAGGATAAACAAAATTCATCGGCTCTCCTTATAGATTATTTTACTGATGTTACGCACTCTCGTTCCTACGCTGGAGCGTCATTTTTAAAACCTTGTAGGTTTAGACCTCCGAGGTTTTGAAAACCTCGGAGGTCTGATTTGTAACATCAGTTTAATTTATAATACTTGACTTTGAATTGAACAAAGATACTCACATAACAGCAGGCTGTCAAGTGTAAAAAAAATCAAGGGGTTAATTATTTTTAAGCGTCTATTTTTACGAGGAAAATATTATGTTCCTAAAGCATATTAAAACTTTGCTGATTTTTTTAATCAGTATAAGTTTATTTGCATGTATTAAAGATATTGGACTACCAATGTCTATGCAAAACAATACCACAGTAAGTCGTGGTATTAATCGCATTCCCCCAGTTTTACGCCTCAATACGCAAATGCACACTAGCATTATTAAACGTATTGATGTTGATGCCGCTGGGCGTTATTTAGTTACGGGTTCAGATGATAAAACTGTGCGGGTTTGGTCATTATCAGATGGTAAATTGTTGCGGGTATTGCGCCCACATATAGCTAAAGGGCATGAGGGCAAAATTTATGCTGTAGCAATTTCACCTGATGGTAAAACAGTAGCTGTTGGCGGTTGGACAAGTCAAAGCGGTTTAGATAATTCGATTTATATTTTTAAGCGTGCTACAGGTGAATTAAGCCAGCGCATTACTGGCGGGCAGTTGCATCGAATTTTACATTTAGCTTATTCTCCTGATGGGATGACATTGGCTGCGACTTTAAAAAAAGGCGGGGTTCGTTTTTATCGTACTTCAGATTATAGCTTGCAAGCTCAAGATGCAGATTATGCTAGTGAAAGTTATTGGGTAGCATTTGATCATCAAGGACGAGTTGTTACTACTTGTAAAGATGGTTATATTCGTCTTTATGATAATCAATTTAAATTATTGAATAAACGTCAGGCTTCTGGTGGTAATTATCCCTATGCTGCGAGTTTTTCCCCAGCAGGCGACAAAATAGCTGTAGGTTTTCAAGATTCGACTCAAATTCAAGTTTTATCAGCTAATGATTTGAATTTATTGTATAATCCTAATACACAAGCTATGAATAATGGTAGTTTGGATAATGTTGCATGGTCAGCAGATGGAAAATGGCTATATGCTGGGGGACGCTATAGTAAAAATGGTCGAAAAGTAGCTTTATTGCGTTGGCATCAAGACCTTCGTTATACGGTTGCATCGGCTGCTTCGAATAGCATTATGGATATTCGCCCTTTACCAAATGGTAATGTTGTTATTGCAACGGCTGAACCTAGTATTAGTATTTTTAATAATAAAGGTAAGAAATTATTAGAACGTCAAGCTGGTATTGCCGATTTTCGGGGTACTAAACTTCTAGTTTCTAATGATGCCAGCATTGTGCAGTTCGGCTACCAATATGGTAACAAAAAAATTGGTCGTTTTTCTTTGTATGAACGCTTATTAACAACTAATCCTCGCAATTCATCAGGATTAAATGCTCCAAAAGCTATTTCAACCAAGCCCAGACTTGACTTAAAACCACATGAAATTGTACGCAGTGTCGCCAGTTCACCTGATGGGCAACATATTTTAGTTGGCACTCAATGGTTTTTACGCTATGTTGATCAACAAGGTTCTCAACTTTGGCAAACTGAGGCTCCAAGTATTGCTTGGGCTGTGAATATTGCGGAAAATGGCAAACTTGCGGTTGCAGCTTTTGGCGATGGTACTTTACGCTGGTATAGACTTAGTGATGGCAAAGAATTGCTGGCATTTTTTCCGCATCGAGATGGCAAACGCTGGATTGTTTGGACTCCTCAAGGATATTATGCTGCCTCATCAGGCGGAGAGAGTTTGATTGGTTGGCATCTTGATAATGGTGCTAATCAGGGTGCTGATTTTTTTCCTGCGGCACGATTTCGTAATAATTACTATCGTCCTGATGTCGTAGCAAAAGTTTTGAATACTCTTGATATTTCCGAAAGTTTGCGCTTAGCAGCAGAGGAAAAAATTAAACAGCAATTACCACCTGTAATTACTCTACTTTCTCCCGAAGATGGGAGTAATTTTTCAGATAATAATATTACCCTACACTATAGTATTCGTCGCCCTTCAAATGAACCAGTTACTGCGATTAAAGTCTTAGTTGATGGTCGTCCCATAGAAAATACTAAGGGGTTGCAACGTATTCCTCCTCAAGAAACTAAATCAATGTTACAAGTTACTGTACCAAAGCGAGATGTTGAAGTCAGTGTGATTGTTGAAAACAAGTATGCAGCTTCTGAACCTGCTACTATTCGTTTGCATTGGCAAGGAGCTAGGGCAACCGAGAAAAAACCAACATTGTATGTATTGGCTATCGGGGTGGGTAAATTTGATAATCCTTCTATTTCTACCTTGAAATATGCTCCTCAAGATGCACGGGATTTAGCCGAACTGTTAAAAGGACAAAAAAATAAAGGTTTGTACGATGATGTTCAAATTAAATTACTTCAAGAATCGAGTAAAGCTGAAATTCTTGCAGGCTTAAAATGGATTAATCAACAAACCACGTCAAAAGATGTAGCTATAGTTGCTATTTCTGGGCATGGTTATAATGATGAAAAAGGTGACTATTATTTTATTCCCCACGATATTGATCCCAACAATATTCAAGCCACTGCTCTGCCTTATCAGAATATCAAAGAAACTATGTCGAGTTTATTAGGTAAGGCATTGTTTTTTATAGATACCTGTTATGCAGGAAATGTTATGGGTAAACATAGAGGTGTTGCAGATATTAATAAAATTGCTAATGATTTATCCAGTTCAGAAAATGGGGTAATAGTTTTTACTGCATCAACTGGAACACAACAATCTTTAGAAGATCCAAGATGGAAAAATGGCGCATTTACAGAAGCCTTACTAGAAGGCTTAAAAGGACGGGCTGATTATACAAGAGATACCAAAGTTAGTACCAAAGAACTGGACTTGTATTTATCAGAAAGAGTAATGGAACTCACTCAAGGTAAACAAACGCCAACTACTGCTATTCCGCAAACAATTGTTAGTTTTCCGATTGTTATTGCGCGTTAAGTACTAACTATACACAAGCCTAACCCTTCTTAAGAGGCACTAAAAAAAACCTGACAGGTTTTTTAAACCTGTCAGGTTTGGCTTAATTTAGGAGCTTGGGAACGAGTAAATAAGTAATCATGTTCAGTATATTATAGCACTACCCGTTTGTATAAAATACAGCGTACCAACCTGACAGGTTTTTAAAACCTGTCAGGTTTGTACTTAACTAAATCGGGTAACGCTATCTATATATTATCGCTGGACTAATCATTATGAAAGAAAAAAGCTTCTACTCTAAACTAGCTATTAATGCCATGTATCGAGCATCAGAAATGGCAAAAAAAATTGCGGCAAATGCCACTTTGGAAAAATGGTAAAATTATTTACATTGATTCAAAAACAACCCATCGAATTTAACCATACTGTTATAGTTT
>JALWSU010000168.1 GCA_026993485.1 Thiotrichaceae bacterium
GAATGTGAGCCAGTTCTTAGGAACGTGCATAAAACAACTAGGGCAACCACAAGGGATTGCCCCTACATGGTTTGTTTGTAGGGGCAATCCCTTGTGGTTGCCCAAAGTTGACGAGATTATTTTATGCACGTTCCTTAGCTTGTTGATTTGGTTTCTTGCTTTTTCTGATAATCTGCAATAGCAGACTTAACCGCAGATTCAGCCAAAACGCTACAATGAATTTTAACAGGTGGTAATGCTAGTTCTTCAGCTATGTCAGTATTTTTAATTTGAGTAGCCTCTTCCAAAGTTTTACCTTTTACCCATTCGGTGAGTAAGGAACTTGAAGCTATAGCAGATCCGCAACCATATGTCTTAAATTTAGCGTCTTCAATTACACCGTCATCATTAACTTTAATCATGAGGCGCATAACATCCTTTCTGTTACTTTTATGACCTAATATTGAAATTAGGCGAACCATTATTTCTAATGATTTCTACACGTCTCCGTGTAGTTCGGACTATGTCTTCATCTTTTTGATGTTCTGCATATTAGTCTCTGAGGGGGCAACCACGCCTTCCCTGCAAATTGTCTCTATTTGTAGAATTTTTACTCAAGCCCATATATACCATCTCACGAAATCAAGTGATACTAAGTACCAATTAAGGTATTTTCTTTTTTGGAGTTCAAGGTTACCTTGAACTCCAAACAAACGAAATGTGGTAAGCATAGCTAATATATCACTTGATTCTTGCACTGGTACTGACTTTGCGAATAATTTTATTCCAACGTTTTCTCAATTAAGTACCCGTGCCAGAAGAATTTGAGATTTTGGAGTCCAAAGCTAAAGCTTTGGACTCCAATCTAAAATTCATGATTCGGTACTTATGAGAAAACTTAATTATACAAAGTGCCTAGCTCAGAACATTTATAGATTTTTTTAGTTTATTTACTATAATTTGTTTCTGTGTTTGGTAGAACATTAGTATCTACAACTTAACGAGAGTTCCTTGCATATAGCAGAATTACGTGGCAATGTTATTTACCACAGGCAGGTGCGCCAACCATGCCAGTACCAACTGAAGGATCATTTTTATCTAAAACACCCACATTTCTAGGGTTATCATAATGATCCAAAACTTTCTCCGAGTAAGACATTATTATTACTCCTATTGTCAATCAAATTTAATGAGCATCCCACACAATACTATCTAAATCAATCCCTTCTTTATACATATCCCATAATGGGGATAAATCACGCAATTTCTCTATTTTTTTGCGAATCAGCGGAATGGCATAATCAATCTCTTCTGTCGTTGTAAAACGTCCCAAGGTAAAACGAATTGAACTATGTGCCAGTTCATCATTACGCCCTAAAGCTCGCAAAACATAAGATGGCTCTAAACTCGCAGAAGTACAGGCTGAACCTGAAGATACTGCTAAGTCCTTCAAAGCCATGATTAATGACTCACCTTCAACAAAGTTAAAACTGACATTTAAATTACCCGGAATCCGATGCTCTAAATCACCATTCAGATAAACCTCTTCTATATCTTTCACTCCATCCCATAAACGATTACGCAATTCCAGAATACGCTGATTTTCACTCTCCATTTCCTCTTTAGCAATACGGAAAGCTTCCCCCATTGCAACAATCTGATGAGTTGCCAGCGTACCAGAACGCATACCACGCTCATGTCCACCTCCGTGCATTTGAGCCTCTAAGCGTACACGCGGTTTACGACGTACATATAAAGCTCCGATACCTTTTGGGCCATAAATTTTATGAGCCGAAAAAGACATTAAATCTACTTTCATTGTTTGTAAATCAATCGGAACTTTGCCGGCACTTTGTGCCGCATCAACGTGGAATAAGACTTTATGGGAGCGGGTGATTTCACCAATTTCAGCAATATCAGCAATTACGCCAATTTCATTATTAACGTGCATGATACTAACTAAAATGGTATCTTTGCGGATGGCTGCTTCTAATTTTTTTAAGTCGATTAAACCATTAGGCTCTGGAGCTAAATAAGTAACCTCAAAACCTTCTCGTTCTAAGTGACGACAAGTATCTAAGACTGCCTTATGTTCAGTTTGACAGGTGATAATATGCTTGCCCTTTTTTTGATAAAAATGAGCAACTCCTTTTATAGCTAAATTATCAGATTCTGTCGCACCCGATGTCCAGACGATTTCTTTGGGATCGGCATTGATTAATGCCGCAACTTGTATCCGTGCTTCTTCTACTGCCTTATCAGCTTCCCATCCAAAAGAATGGGAGCGCGAAGCCGGATTACCAAACTTACCTTGCAAAGTTAGATATTGCATCATTTTTTCCGCAACACGGGGATCAACAGGTGTGGTAGCGGAATAGTCAAGGTAAATAGGTAACTTCATGATATATCTCCATAAAATGAAGCAATATCCAAATTAATTCAAAGATATTGCTTCTCATCTCTATGATTGGTAGTAAAAGACTTGCCAAATCAAAGGGATCTATAGCAATAACAACGGTTCCTAGTGTTGTTAAAAAACTGGCGCATGTATTCTTCTGCTCATTTTACGCCTAGTAGACTCTTGTCGTGATGCTTCCTGAGAAACCTCGTAGGAGCGTTTCTCAAGCACTTGTGCTAAAGAAATCTCACCCAAGAAATCACGGATTTGATTACTCAAATCAGTCCATAATTGATGAGTTAAACAAGCACGTGCATCTTTGCAATTTTTCTGCCCTTTGCAGCGTGTCGCATCAACTGTTTCATCAACAGCTGCAATTACCTCCGCAACCGCAATTGCCTCAGCACCTCTACTCAAGCGATAACCACCACCAGGTCCACGAGTACTATCGACGAGACCCCTTTTACGCAACCGTGAAAATAACTGTTCTAAATAAGATAAAGAAATGCCCTGCCGTTGTGAAATATCAGACAATGTAACAGGACCTCTATCACGATTAATTGCCAAATCTAACATTGCGGTAACAGCATAACGCCCTTTAGTTGTAAGTTTCATATTTGAATCCTCAAAAATTGTTAAACCATAATGGTTAAAGTGTCATCTATAATACTGTAAAATAATCAACTTTTCTACCAAAAATTTTTCCGTCACTCGCCTATACCACCCAAATGATAATTAAATAACCTAAAAAAATTGTATATATATAAGATTATACCAGATTAAATTACTCAGGTATTACCGCAAAAAAATCTAATAACTTGTAGAATTTATGGAAGAAATATGAAAAATAAAACCTCAGGGATGCCTATCTTGATTCACTTATAATTGTACCCCCTAAATATTTTTTCAATACTCAATCTAAACATAAAAAAATATTTGGCACCATTATTAATTATAATAATTATAAAAAAATTATGATATAGTAAATCAAAAGTCAAATAAAGAAACATTATTAATTAAGGGGTTATACAATGATTGAGTTTTATGCTCAACAGATTATCCGTTGGCGTTATTTTATTGTCTTTATAACTATCATACTGGTAGGGCTTAGCACTCTGGGTTTTCCACTCAAATTTGATACTGATTATCGAGTATTTTTCAGCGAGGACAATCCACAACTGCGTGCTTTTGAAAACCTACAAAATACCTACACCAAAAATGACAACGTCATGATTGTCTTAGCACCAAAAGATGGCAAAGTATTTACCCGAAAAACTTTAGACGCAGTAGAATGGCTAACTAAACAAGCTTGGCAAATTCCCTATTCTATCCGCGTAGACTCTATCACTAATTTCCAACACACTTACGCCGAAGAAGATGAACTCATTGTTGGAGATCTCATCGAAGATTCAATGTCGCTATCCGAAACTGATATAGCACGAGCTAAACAAATCGCATTGGCTGAACCACAATTAATCAACAAATTAATTTCACCAAAAGCTGATGTCACCGCAGTTAATATCATTGTCGAATTACCGGGCAAACGCCCGGAGGCTGAAGTACCTGAAATTGCAGAATTTGTTCGTCAACTCGCAGACAAATTGCGTGCGCGTAATCCAGAGATTGAGGTTTACTTGACGGGCATAGTAATGATGAATAATTCCTTTCCTGAAGCTTCAAAGTCCGATATGAAAAACTTATTGCCCATTATGTATCTAGTGATAATAGGCATGTTATGGCTATTATTACGCGGTTTATCAGGAACTTTTGGCACCCTTTTGGTTATCAGCTTTTCCATTATTTCAGCTATGGGATTAGCGGGATTATTTGGCATCTCATTAAGTGGCCCCTCAGCTACCTCCCCAACTATGATACTGACACTAGCCATAGCTGACAGCGTACATTTTTTAATCAGCCTTCGCCATGAAATGCGCGTTAATGGGCGAGATAAAAATGCAGCCATTATAGAAAGTCTGCGTATTAACTTTCAGCCCATTTTTTTAACCAGTTTGACAACCGTCATCGGTTTTTTAAGTATGAATTTTGGTGATGTACCGCCGTTCCACGATTTGGGTAACATTGTTGCAATGGGCGTAACTATTGCCTTTCTTCTTTCTGTAATCTTCCTCCCAGCCCTAATGGCGATTTTACCCGTGCGTATTCCACCAGAAACCGCAAAAACAGTTCATATAATGGATCGTTTAGGAGAATTTGTTGTGCGAAGACGACAAGGCTTAATGTGGGGAATGGCTGTGTTCATCATTTTTTTAATTTCATTCTTACCGCGTAATGAACTCAATGATGTATTTACCGAATATTTTGACGAAAGTTTTGCTTTCCGCCGTGCCACTGATTTTCTCACTGAAAATCTGACTGGTTTATATGATAATCACTACTCCCTCAATTCTGGCGAACCTGGTGGCATTAGCAACCCAGAATTTCTCCAAAAAGTAGACGAATTTGCTCAATGGTATCGTCAACAACCAGAAGTCAGACATGTCAGCACCATCACAGACACCTTTAAACGCTTAAATAAAAATCTGCATGGCGACAACCCAGAATATTACCGCCTGCCCCAACAACGTGACTTAGCCGCACAATACTTACTACTTTATGAAATGTCCCTACCTTATGGATTAGACCTTAATAATCAAATAAATATAGACAAATCAGCTACCCGTGTATCCATTACAATGGACACCATATCCACCAATGAAGTACTAGCCTTAGAACAACGCGCCCAAGACTGGCTCAAAAACAATGGCTTACCCGGAATGCAAGTCCACGGAGCCAGCACCACCATTATGTTTGCCAATATTGGAGCTAGGAACATTAAAAGTATGCTACTTGGTGCGACAATTGCCTTGATATTGATTTCGGTGATTTTGATTATTGCACTCCGTTCCTTGAAATTTGGACTTATCAGCCTAATTCCCAATCTGGTACCCACAGCAATGGCTTTTGGACTCTGGGGCATATTTGTTGGACAAGTTGGCATGGGGCTATCAGTAGTTGCAGGCTTAACAATTGGCATTGTTGTTGATGACACTATTCACTATTTAAGCAAATATCTACGCGCCCGCCGAGAAAAAGGCTTAGCCCCAGAAGAAGCCGTCCGCTACGCATTTCGCAGCGTCGGCTTAGCACTTTGGGTTACATCATTAGTACTGATTGCTGGATTTTTGATTCTTTCCCAATCTCATTTTGTTATCAACTCAAATATGGGTATAATGACAGCCATAACTCTATTCTTTGCCTTACTAGCCGATTTCTTCTTTTTACCACCATTACTTATGAAACTTGAGGAAAACCAAGCATGAAACTAAAACCAACCTTAATAGTGATAATATTATTGGGATTAGTTCCCATAGTCACTTCAGCAGCAACAGAACAACAACTAGCTAAAGCAATCGCTAATGCCACCAACCCAAAAGCCAAAGGACTTGCGATTGCCAAAATGGCTGACTATCGTGATAATGGCTGGAAAGATTCTGAAGCCAAAATGATAATGACTCTCCGTAACAGAGCCGGGCGTAAAAGTATTCGTTATCTTCGCGTAAGAAGTATGGAAGTCCCTGGAGATGGTGATAAAAGCATGAGCATTTTTGATAGACCACGCGATGTAAAAGGTACAGCCGTACTAACTTGGTCACACGCACTGAAACCAGATGATCAATGGATTTTTCTTCCAGCTTTAAGGCGGGTAAAACGCATCAGTTCCAGAAACAAATCTGGCCCTTTTATGGGCAGCGAATTTGCCTACGAAGACATCTCCTCGCAAGAAGTAGCAAAATACACCTACAAATATTTACGAGATGAATACTTTAACGGCAAAGATTGCTATGTTATTGAACGTAAACCAGCTTACAAATATTCTGGTTACAAACGTCAAATAGTTTGGATTGACAAAAAACATTTTAATCCGCAAAAAACTGTTTATTATGATCGCAAAAATAGCCGCTTAAAAACCTTAACTTTTAAGCACTACAAACCCTACCGAGTAAATGGCAAAACCTTTTGGCGAGCTGATGAATTTTTTATGCAAAACCACCAAACTGGTAAAACAACTCGGCTGCAATGGAAAAAATACGAGTTCAATAAAGGCTTTACTAAGCGTCATTTTAATAAGAATGCCTTAAAACGGGTGCGCTAATCATGTATAGCATTGCCCGATTTAGTTAAGCACATTTACGCTCCAAACCTGCCAGGTTTTTAAAACCTGGCAGGTTTTCTAGGTGGGTGTATTTTATGCAATCGGTTAACGCTATATTAAATCAATCAATTCACAACCTTCTGGAGTACAACTAAGTATCATTGCGCTGTTATCGCGCCAATCTCCAAGCACTTGAC
>JALWSU010000169.1 GCA_026993485.1 Thiotrichaceae bacterium
TTTCTTTTCGTGATGCCGAAATATTGGCGTTTCCTGTTTCGACTTTATCGGGGCCGCGTTGGGTGACAACAGCTCGTTTATTGCGTCAAGCTGGGTGTAAGAATGTACCTGACAAACCAGAACTTTCTAAAATTTTCGTACAAGCTAAATCTAAGAAATATGACCGTCTAAATTTAGGTTGGATGCTTTTATCTACTGAGGAGAAAAATATTCCTTTTCCTGAATACTTAGATGAACACATTGATATTAAAAGTGATTTAGTCATAGTGAATGAGGATTTATTTCCCTCAATTGTAAATGCTAATCTGGAGACTAGAACTTCGGTTTCGATTGATTTTGAAAGTGGTGCCGGAGCGGATGGAATGTTATTTACTTATGAAGCCATGCCACGTGGTACAGTTTATATGGGGCAAATTGATTTTGATAATGATCGATTTCCAGAGCATGATAAAGATGACGCTGCGTTTAAGATAGTAAATAAGGCTTTAAAATTAGCTTTTGCATTGGGCTTGGGCGGAATGACAACGCGCGGTTTTGGACGGATGCAACATCATTTAGTGGAGAAAACAACAAATGCTTAATTTAGAATCTGAATTTAGCTGAAAAATGGCAAACATGAGAAATAAAACACTAATCAAAAAATTGAAATTGCAAAATTTCCTCTCTTACCAAAAAGAAGAAATTGAATTGCAATCCCTTAATGTATTAATAGGTACTAATGGTTCTGGTAAATCTAATTTAATTGAAGCTTTTAGATTGTTAAAAGCTATACCAACTGATTTAATGCTACCTATTCGTCAAGGGGGTGGTGTTAATGAATTTCTCTGGAAAGGCAAAAATTCGGTTGTGCCTACTGCGACACTTGGTGTTGTCCTAAATAATACTGAACAGGATTTTTATTATGAGCTGAACTTTAGTAGTGCAAATCAAAAACTAGAAATCCTAAAAGAAGTAATTGGTAACACTGAAGTTAATAAAGAAGAGCGTTTATCTTTAGAACAATCTGTTGTTGCTAAAGGACTACTTAATTCTAACTTGATTAACCAAGAGCTATTTTATCTAAAAAATCAATTTTCTGACATTGGTTTTTATCGGGATTGGCATTTAGGGCAAGGTTCAACACTTAGGAAACCTCAACATACAGATTTACCAGAACATCCACTTGAAGAAGATGGTAGTAATCTAGGAGTGGTTTTAAATAACTTGCAATATCAATTGCATAGTCAAAATATTTTGCAACAGTTTAAGAAATTTTATCCAACCGCTCAAGAACTCAGTATCAAAATTTACGGTGGTACTGTACAGATATTTATTCGTGAAAATGATTTTAGTCAGCCGATTCCTGCACCTCGTTTATCGGATGGTACATTACATTATTTATTTTTAATGGCATTACTTCTTGATCCCAATCCTGCACCGCTATTATGTATTGAAGAACCAGAATTGGGGTTACATCCTGATGTTTTACCCACGATTGCTGAAATACTAATTGAGGCTTCACAAAGAACGCAATTAATAGTGACAACTCATTCTGATATTTTAATTTCGGCACTGCCTCCAGAATCGGTGTTAGTTTGTGAGCGAGACAATAATGGGAGTAATTTATCTCGCC
>JALWSU010000170.1 GCA_026993485.1 Thiotrichaceae bacterium
CGAAGCGAATAATAGCCATCCGCCCATGAGTTTACGAGTAAATGCCCGTGCCATTTCGCGTGACGATTATCTTCAAACTTTAAACAATTCCTTGGTGTCCAAAGCTTCAGCTTTGGCATATACAGAGAATGGTATCAGCCTAGAACAGCCCATAGATGTCCAACGCTTGCCCGGATTTAGCCAGGGCTGGGTATCAGTACAAGATGGAGCCGCACAATTGGCGGCACAATTACTAGATGTCCCTGCTGGCGCACGAGTATTAGATGCCTGTGCCGCACCCGGTGGCAAAATGGCACACATACTAGAGCGTTATAATGTCAAAACATTAGTTGCCGTAGACAATCAAGCAGCCCGTGTGCAAATGCTCAAAGAAACATTGCAACGTTTAAACCTATCAGCTCAAGTGCTTTGTGCCGATGCTAATCAGCCAGAAACTTGGTGGGATGGCCAAACTTTTGACCGCATACTACTTGATGCCCCCTGCACAGGCAGTGGCGTTATTCGCCGTCATCCTGACATAAAATATTTGCGCCAAGCAAAGGATATTATGACACTGGCAGCACAACAGCAGCGTTTACTTAACGCATTATGGCCCCTACTTGCGCCGGGGGGTAAATTACTCTATGTTACTTGTTCAGTTTTTGCCGAGGAAAATCATTTACAAATCCAGAATTTTATTCAAACTCATACTAATGCTATCGAAACCGCATTGGTAGCAGATTGGGGCCACGCACAACAATATGGACGACAAATCTTGCCCGGTGAAAATAACCTCGATGGTTTTTATTATGCCTGTCTTTCTAAAACCAGTTAAATGGTTCAGCCTATTGTTATTATTATTAGTTTCTAATTCAGCAAATTCTGCTGGCTTTACTATCATTAAAGCGAAAACACATTTGCTTGAGGATGTTTATCTATTAAATGCCACATTTAATTATCAGCTTAGTGAGGCGACTATTGACGCATTAAAAAATGGGGTTGCATTAACTTTGGTACTCAATATTATCATTGAACGTGAACGCTCATACTTATGGGATCAAACAATAGCCAAGCTGCAACAAAAGTATGAACTCAAATATTCGGCACTGAGCAAACAATATATACTTAAATATAAAAATACTGGCATACAAGAAACCTTTCCAAGCTTAAATGAGATTCTGCATCGCATTAATCAGCTTAAAGATTTCCCCTTAATAGATAAATATCTAATCAAAAAGAATGAGACTTATATGATTTCTCTACAAATTGAGCTAGATATTGAATCTTTACCGATTCCATTACGCCCAATAGCGTATCTTTCTTCACAATGGCGTTTAAGCAGTGATTGGTACTTATGTCCTTTACAACCCTAAAACTGAAAAAGTTGCTGAAAAAAAGTATAGCAATAAGCTTATTTCTAGCCCTGCTGGTTTCGCTATTGATGATAATCTCAACACTGCAAAATCCAGAACGTTTCGAGCATTTATATTCAACATTATTACTTATCAATGCAATAATACTCTTGGTGCTATTAGGGCTTCTAGCTTTTAAGCTACATGACTTAATTCGTCAAGTTCGTAAAAAGCGTGCTGGAGCGAGGTTGACTATTCGTTTAGTCACTTTATTAGTCGTATTATCTACAACTCCAGTCATTGTTGTCTATTTTTTTTCCTTAGAATTCTTGCATCAACGCTTAGATAATTGGTTTGATGTCAATATAGAAGAAGCCTTAACCAATGCCTTAGATTTAAGTCGTACCAGCATTGATATTCGTATGCGTGAAGAATTAAAAAAAACCACCGCAGTTGCTCAGGCAATAACCCATCTCGGCGATGAACGAGTGTTTTTGCAACTAAATAACTTACGCCAAAGCCTTGGAGCATTAGAATTAAGCTTATTATCTTCTAATGGACGCATCATTGCTTTTAGTAGTATCAATATTGGTCAATTATTGCCTCATCGTCCAAATGAAAGAGTCTTGTTACAAGTAAAACAATTCAACAGTTCAGTTCAATTAGAATCTTTATCTCAGGATCAAGATTTACATATTAGTGTTGTAGTAAAACTTTCTCAACGGCAACCAGTGCGTTTACTACATGCCTTATTTCCTATACCAACACGCATTCGTGAACTGGCAGAAAATATTGAAGTCGCTTTTACAAACTATAAGGAAAGAGCTTATTTACAACAATCCTTAAGTATGACATTAACGCTAGTATTATCTCTAATTTTACTTTTGAGCATTTTCAGTGCTGTATGGATGGCTTTTTTTGCCGCACGCCGTTTTGTCGCCCCCTTAAGTGATTTAGCCGAAGGCACACGAGCAGTAGCTAAAGGCAATTACGAGAAAAAATTACCCGTCAAACATTTAGATGAATTGGGCTTCTTAGTGCAATCCTTTAATGAAATGACAAGCAAGATTGCACAAGCACGCGATGAAGCTAAACGCAGTAAACAAATTGCAGACAGTCAACATGCTTATTTAGAAACCGTGCTAGAATGTTTATCGTCAGGCGTGATTTCGATCGACTCTGAACAATGCTTACGGACTGCAAATCCTGTTGCAGCGGAAATTTTAGGTTTACCTTTAAACGAATTATTAGGTAAAAATTTAACCCAATTAGAAAATAATTATGAAAGTTTGCTGCCCTTAATCACCAGCTTGCGTAATTCTTTAGAAAAATCGGAGCAAAATTGGCAAAAAGAAGTAACTTTATACGGAGTCGGAGGGCGTAAAATCTTAATGTGTCGCGGCACACAATTACGGGGAACTTTTCCTAAAGGCTATGTTATAGTCTGCGATGATGTAACCGCTTTAATTCAAGCACAGCGAGATACAGCTTGGAGTGAAGTCGCCCGTAGATTAGCTCACGAAATCAAAAATCCACTAACACCAATTCAACTCTCAGCCGAACGTTTACGCCAAAAATATTTGCCGAAACTATCCGAAAAAGAAGCCGAAACCTTAAATCGTATGACACATACAATTATTCAACAAGTTGATGTCATGAAAAAAATGGTTAATGCTTTTTCTGAATACGCCAAAACTCCTGATCTTAAGCAAGAACCAATAAATATCAATGAGTTAATTAAAGAAGTGATTGACTTATACGATATACCGATTAAGACAACACTAGATAATACTATTCCAATTCTGAATGCTGATCATGGGCGACTACGACAAGTATTACATAATTTAATCAAAAATGCTTTAGAAGCCCAACCAAGTGATAATTGTATTACAATAAATAGTAGCTATTTGAAAAAATCCGATTGTGTAGAACTACGCATATCAGATCAAGGGCCAGGCATTCCTAAAGACTTATTGGATAAAATCTTTGAGCCTTATGTTACCACCAAAACCAAAGGCACAGGATTAGGCTTAGCTATTGTCAAAAAAATTATTGAAGAACATAATGGCAAAGTATGGATAGAACAAACACAAGGAACTTGTATTGTAATTCGGCTACCTGTTTTGGGTAGTTGTTCAAAATAAATTAACTGATGTTACGCATCTTGCTTCAATTCGCCTAGGGCTAAAGCCCTAGGCTAAAAGCTAAAGTCGGCTAAAGCCGACTGTTTACTGAGTCCAAAGGCTAGATTAGTAAAGTGCTAGTCAGCTTTAGCTGACTTTTACTTTTAGCCTAGGGGTTTAGCCCTAGGCGGATTGAAGCTGGGTGCGTAACATCAATAAATTAAAATTAATTGAAACCAAATGAGCGCACACATTTTAGTAGTTGATGATGAACCAGATATTCACAACATCATTAAAGAAATTTTAGAAGACGAAGGATTTACCGTTAGCATTGCCGCAGATGGTAAAACTGCCAGAAAACTTCGAGCCGAAGAACATCCTGATCTAATTTTACTAGACATATGGATGCCCGATATTGATGGTATTTCCCTGCTGAAAGAATGGCATGAAGGCGGATTATTAATGGAAAATCCCGTGATTATGATCTCTGGACATGGCACTATTGAAACCGCCGTTGAAGCAACCCGTTTAGGTGCTTATGATTTTATTGAAAAACCTGTATCATTATCTAAGTTATTGATTACAATCAATAGAGCTTTAGATATGGCAGCTTTACAACGGGAAAATTACGGCTTACGCAAAAACATACAATTCGTAAATGAACCATTAGGACATAGCGAAGTAATGAGAAAATTGCGTGAGCAGGTAAAGCGGATTAATCAGCATAATACTAGTGTACTTATCAGCGGCGAATCTGGCACGGGACGAGCCTTATTCGCACACTATATTCACCAAAATAGTCAAAATCATGCTGGTCCCTTTGTCCAAGTACGGGTTGCTGGTATGAGTCCAGAAAATCAAGCACTAGAACTATTTGGTCGTCAAGGAAGCGAAGTTTTATCCCGTCTTGAACAAGCTAATGGTGGTACTTTATTTATCAAAGATATTGCCGATATGGATGATGCTATACAAGCACGATTATTGAATAGCTTAGAAAACCAATCTTTTTTACACAATGGCGGCTCCGAACCAATACCCATCAATGTCCGTATTATTGCAGCAACCGCCTATGACATTAATGAAGCCATAAAAACTGGACGTTTACGCGAAGACTTATATTATTATTTAAATGTAGTTTCCTTACATATTCCTCCTTTGCGTGAACATTGTGAAGATGTACCAGAATTATTGGAATATTACTTGAATCTCTTTATCAACCAAGAAAACCTTTCCTATTGTCGCTTTACAGTAGCAGCTCAAAACCGACTCCGTAATTATTCTTGGCCGGGCAATGTACGCGAATTAAAAAATTTAGTACAACGTTTACTCATTTTAGGAAATGACGACACAATTGATGTAAATGAAATTGAATCCGTTTTAAAGCAACGTCCCGCTGCCGCCCAAACAGAAAATTTATCTGTTTACGATTTACCACTACGTCAAGCGCGGGAACGATTTGAAAAGGATTATTTAGAACACCAATTACGAGAAGTTGGTGGTAATGTCAGTAAAGCAGCGGCACGAGTAGGATTAGAACGCACTCATTTGTATCGTAAATTACGCGCACTTGATATTGATCCAAAACAAGCTAAAAAATAAATTCCAAATCAAAACATAGATTCAATGAAAATCATCATCCTTGGAGCTGGACAAGTCGGCACTTCCCTTGCTAGTAATTTAGCTAATGAAGCTAACGAAATTACAGTAGTCGATCATAATCCAACTTTATTATACAATTTACAAGAACATGTCGATTTACGCACTGTTACTGGACATGCGGCTCATCCTGATGTACTTTTGCAGGCTGGGGCGGAAGATGCTGATATGTTAATCGCCGTTACCAACCGTGATGAAACTAATATGGTTGCCTGTCAAATTGCTCAAACATTGTTTCGTACACCCACAAAAATTGCCCGTGTGCGCGAATCTGATTATTTAAAGCATACCGAAATTTTTGGTCCCCAAGGTTTAGCCGTTGATGTACATATCAGCCCAGAAGAATTAGTAACGCACTATATTGAGCGTTTGATTGAATATCCAGATGCACTACAAGTTCTTGATTTTGCTGATGGTAAAGTCCAATTAGTTGCTGTAAAAGCTTTTAAGAGTGGGCCTTTAGTTGGACATGCTTTACGAAATATTAAAGATTATTTACCCAATATAGAAACACGAGTAGCCGCTATGTTTCGGCAGGGTAAAGCCATTATTCCTGAAGGCGGGACGGTTATAGAAGCCAATGATGAAGTATTTTTTATCGCTGCTACTGAAAATATTCGCGCCGTAATGGCTGCCTTGCGTGAACTAGATCGCCCCTGTAAACGGATTATAATTGCAGGAGGTGGTAATATTGGCACTCGTTTAGCTGGCGCACTGGAACACAAATACCATGTGAAATTAATTGACCATAACACTATTCGTACCGAAGAAATTTCTGGCGAATTGCAGAAAACCATAGTTTTACAAGGCGATGCTGCGGATGAAGATTTATTGCGTGAGGAAAATATTGATGAAACCGATGTATTTTGCGCCGTGACAAATGATGAGCAAGTTAATATTTTATCAGCCATGTTAGCTAAGCGTATGGGCGCACGTAAAGTTATGGCTTTAATTAATCGCCCTGCTTATGTAGATTTAATCGAATCTAGCACTATTGATATTGCGATTTCGCCTCAACAAGCAACCATTGGAACTTTACTAGCTCATGTCCGACGTGGCGATGTCGTCGTTGTGCATTCTTTGCGTCGCGGCGCTGCTGAAGCAATTGAAGCCATTGCTCATGGTGATAAACTATCTTCTAAAGTTGTAGGTAAACGTATTGATAAAATCAAGTTACCCAAGGGTACTACTATCGGTGCGATTGTACGCGGGGATGAAGTATTAATGGCGCACCATGACACTGTAATACAATCAGATGATCATGTAATTTTATTTTTAGTTGATAAAAAACAGATACCAGCAGTAGAGCATTTATTTCAGGTTGGAATTATGTTTTTATAAAAACCGAAGGTTTTCGTTGTTTTGATTCCCGCTTTATATTGCTTCAGTACCCAATTTAGTTAAGTACAAACCTGACAGGTTTTTAAAACCTGTCAGGTTGGTACGCTGTATTTTATACAAACGGGTAGTGCTATAACATTTCATATTTGGTTCAAATAACTTTTTTTTTAGTTACATCCATTATTTGTCTGAATCAGGATTTACAAAATTAAAAAGCAATAACTACAAGGATGTTATATAAGCAAGGAT
>JALWSU010000171.1 GCA_026993485.1 Thiotrichaceae bacterium
AAAAAGAAACTGGACAAAAGATTTTGCCAGAAGTTGTGGCGCGTATTGGCTATGAATTTCAGGGGCAACCTGGGCTAACTTGTTGGTTTGGTGAATTATTAACTGAAACCTATAATCAAGCCAAAACTCAACCAATTACGATGAAACACTTTGAAATTGCTTTTGCGGCGGCACAAAATTTATTACCGAATAATAATATTTTGAACCTGATTAGCAAAGCTAAACAAGAACCCTATAAGTCATTTGTTTTGGAACTATTCCAAACGAAAATCAAAACTGAATTTGTCTATAATGATCCAATCATCAATTTTTTATATATGAATGGGATAGTAAACATTGAACCAACCGAGAATAATCTCAAGTTTTCTTGCCCTTATGTACAAAAGCAATTGTTTAACTATTTTGCCAGAGAACTGTATCGGGAAGATGTTCAATATGTATCGAATCCGTTTGAAGATTTATCAGATACGATTACTGAAGAACAGCTCAATATTTCTCGATTATTACAGCGATATGAGCAATATTTACAAGCTAATCGGGAACAAGTTCTAAAAGATGCACCACGTCGTCATAATGATTTGCGGGTTTATGAAGCCGTGTTTCATTTTCATTTTTATTCTTATCTGACTAGTTTTTTCCGTGTTTATGAGGGACAAGTTCAACCAGAATTTCCTACAGGTAATGGCTCGATTGATTTATTGATACGTTATGCTGGACAATTGTTTGGATTAGAACTAAAAAGTTTTTCTAATCAAGCCACTTATCGTCAGGCACTAACCCAAGCAGCTAAATATGGCAAACAATTAGAAGTTAATGAAATTTGGTTGGTTTTATTTGTTGAGAAAGTAGATGCTGAGAATCGCAAAAAGTTTGAGATAGATTATCTTGATAGCAAAACGGGTGTTACTGTACATCCCCAGTTTGTGCAAATTAATATTTAGCCTCGTTCCCACGCTCCAGCGCACTCTCTTATACATAAGGGCAACCACAAGGGATTGCCCTTTTTGAACTCCAAAATAATTCTTAATGGGGTGCTAGAGCGTGGGAACGAGAACCAAAATAAACCTCCGAGGTTTTCAAAACCTCGGAGGTTTAGCGGCAGTGGTGCTGGAGCGTGGGAACGATAAAATTGATTGCCTTCAAAAAATCAGATTTTTTTTAATCGTAACTCAACAGTAGCAGTAGGTTGGGTTAGATTTTTTTGCGGAGCAAAAAAACGTAACCCAACAACTAATACTTAATAACGGCTACGCAAAAAATCTAACCCAACCTACATGGCTTCGTATCGCTGTTGCTCTACCCACCCTACAATTCAAAGCTTATCTTCGTCTTTTAGTTGTTGTAACTCTAATTTTGCCAATTCTTCGGGCTTTTTAGAAATGGCAGTGCGTTCAAATAGCATAGCATCAATTTTTTTGCGAAGAGTTCGCACACTCCAATTTTCGATGCGACACATTTGTGCATAAAAATCGCGTTGTAACTGGTTTTTAAGAGGAATAATTAATTTAAAATGCGACCAACTTAATTGTTGCCACAGTGTAGCGACAATTTGATAATCCTGAAAAGTTTCATAAAATTGTATCATTCGTCTAAGATTGTTAGCTGAAAAACCTTTACCATATTGTTCTTCTAATTGTTTGCCCAGTGTAGAAATAATTTGTTTGCCGTAATCAGCTCTTTTATTATTAAGAATTTCGTCATTAATTCTTTTACCTATGTTCCAATATAGCATTGTTAAACCCACATTTATGGTTTGACTTACACCAAGGCGGGTTTTATCAATTAACTGTTTTATATCTAAAAACAGTTGATTATTAGTATTTGAGATTTCTTGATTCATTTTTATATTGAAAATTGCTGCCCATTACAAAACTTTTTACCCGCCGAGCGCAAAAAAAAATCCCGCTCGACACGACTTAAACCATACAAAAATACATAATAACATAGTCACCAGATTCAAGGTTATGGGCTTTGGTATAGCGTTGCCCGATTTAGTTAAGCACATTTACGCTCCAAACCTGACAGGTTTTTAAAACCTGTCAGGTTTTCTAAAAAGGATTATCTCGTTATCGGGAAGATATTGGGGTTGAAAGTGATTATATTGTAGTGGAACTGGCTAGAAAGCGGTTGGGAGAAAATTAGCTTCATAATTGGAGTCCAAAGCTTTAGCTTTGGTGCGCCAAGCAAAGCTTGGCATCTCTTGCAAGGTGAAAGTCCCTGTCGGGCAAGGTCTAACCAACCACCCGTATCGAGTGTTGCGTGCTTATAGGTAGTGATAATATCACCGAACGAATTGCACGAAGCGTAAAGGTGGCATTGTCTCACCAGTGTTGGCTAATATTTATTTACACTATGCCTTAGATGTATGGTTTGAACAGACTGTTAAGTCGCATTGTGTGGGAAAAGCGTATTTGTGCAGGTATGCAGATGATTTCATTTGTGCCTTCACAAATGAATCTGATGCTAAGCGCTTTTATAAAGTGTTAGGCAAACGCTTAGCTCGGTTTAATTTGGAAGTAGCTGAGGATAAAACTCATATAATACGGTTTAGCAGATTTCAAAAGGAAAAGACTCAGTTCGAGTTTTTAGGTTTTGAGTTTCGGTGGGGAAAAGTCGCTTTGGTAAAATAGTTTTGAAGAGACGTACTTCACCGAAAAAGTTAAGGAAGGCAAAAGTTAATTTCACAGGTGCAAAGAAAATTGTCATAAAAGAGTGCCAATTCTGTTTAGAGAAATTAACAGCAAACTTAGGGGTTACTATAATTACTACGGTTTGGCTGGTAATTCCAAAGCTCTTGGTAGCTTTTACTATTGGGCGAAAGTCAATCTTTTAAAGTGGCTGAATCGTCGTAGTCAAAGGAGAAGTTACACATGGCAAGCCTTTAATGACTTAATAAAACATTTTAATCTGTTAAAACCTCGCATCATTAGGCGACCAACTCAGCTTGGTTTGGGTTTTTGATTGTGTGGTGTGCGAAAGTGAGTAACTTTGAGGAGCCCGTTGCGGTAGTTCCGCACGACGGGATCTGTGAGGGGACAGTTCGGGTAACTGGCTATTCTACCTCGATGCTAGTCGCCCAAACGAAACGAAGTAAGCGTAGCTAAGTAAGCGTAGCTAAAGCTAAAGCTTTGGACTCCAATATATTCAAGCCTTAACTTGAACTTGCAAACTATCTTTGCTTTATCATATAACTTATAATCAAAGTTAGCTCTGATTAGAGCATACAACTATAAAAAAAATAATTTCAAAATAAACAATTACTTACACAGGAGAACCCCTAAATGTCAAATAGTAAAATCTACGACATCATACCTGAAGCCGCAGCAAAGGCGTATATTTCTGAGGAAAAATATCAACAAATGTACGCCCAATCTATTACTAATCCCGATAGCTTTTGGAGCGAACAAGCCAAGGAATTCCTAACTTGGTTTAAGCCTTGGGACAAAGTTCAAACTGGCAATTTTAACGAGGGCAATATTCGTTGGTTTGAAGGCGGAAAACTCAACGTTTCTTATAACTGCTTAGATCGTCATTTAGAAACACGGGGCGATAAAATCGCCATAATTTGGGAAAGCGATAATCCTCAAGTTTCTCAAAACATCACTTATCGAGAATTACACGAAAAAGTTTGCCGTTTTGCCAATGTACTAAAAGCACGAGGAGCAAAAAAAGGAGATCGTATTTGCATTTACTTACCAATGATTCCCGAAGCCGCCATAGCAATGCTAGCTTGCACCCGCATTGGAGCCATACATTCCGTAGTCTTTGGCGGATTCTCACCCGAAGCCTTAAAAGATCGCATTTTAGACTCAGATTGTCAGATTGTCATCACAGCCGACGAAGGCCTGCGTGGCGGACGTACTATCCCACTTAAAGCCAACGTCGACAAAGCCCTCACTCACTGTCCAAATGTTCACAGCGTCATAGTAGTTCAAAATACCAAGCACCATGAAGCTTGGACTGAAGGACTAGATATTTGGTATCACGAAGAACTTGAAAAAGTCTCTGCCGATTGCCCTGCCGAAGAACTAGACGCAGAAGATCCTTTATTTATTCTTTATACCTCTGGATCAACTGGCAAGCCCAAAGGAGTTTTACATACAACTGGCGGTTATCTACTTTATACCGCAATGACTCACAAATATATCTTTGATTATCATGAAGATGATATTTATTGGTGTACTGCCGACGTTGGTTGGATTACAGGACACTCATATATAGTCTATGGCCCATTAGCCAATGGAGCCACAACATTAATGTTTGAAGGCATACCAACTTACCCCGATGCCAGCCGCTTTTGGCAAATAGTGGACAAACACCAAGTCAGTATATTTTATACAGCACCTACCGCAATTCGCGCCCTAATGAGTAAAGGCGATGCACCAGTAAAAGCCACAAGTCGTAAGAGTTTACGCATCTTAGGTAGCGTCGGAGAACCAATTAATCCAGAAGCATGGGAATGGTATTATAACGTTGTAGGCGAAAGCCGTTGTCCGATTGTAGACACTTGGTGGCAAACCGAAACTGGCGGCATTATGATTACGCCACTACCCGGCGCAACCAAGCTCAAACCAGGTTCCGCAACACGCCCATTTTTTGGAATAGTACCTCAAATAGTAGACGGTGACGGCAAAGTCCTAGAAGGAGTTACGGAAGGTAACTTAGTTATAAGTAAACCTTGGCCATCAGCCTTACGAACTGTTTACGGCAACCATCAACGCTTTATCAACACCTATTTAACCACATATCCAGGGAACTACTTCACCGGAGACGGAGTACGCCGCGACGAAGATGGTTATTATTGGATAACTGGACGAGTAGACGACGTTATAAACGTATCTGGACATCGGATGGGAACTGCGGAAATAGAAAGTGCGCTAGTACTGCATGAAGCAGTAGCAGAAGCCGCCGTTGTCGGCTACCCCCATGAGATCAAAGGACAAGGAATTTACGCCTATGTAACACTAATGGCAGACATAGAACCGAGTGAAGAATTACGCAAAGAACTAATAGAACAAGTACGCAAAGAAATTAGCGCAATAGCCTCACCAGATGTGATTCAATGGGCACCGGGATTACCCAAAACTCGCTCAGGAAAAATCATGCGCCGCATTTTGAGAAAGATTGCGGCTAATGAAATCAAAGATTTGGGAGATGTATCTACATTAGCCGATCCCAGCGTAGTTGATGATCTGATTGAACATCGGGCTAATCGTTAAATATTGTACTTAGAAAACCTGACAGGTTTTTAAAACCTGTCAGGTTTGTCTTAACGGCATTGCCTTTCAGGGTGGTGGGGCAATTCTATAGTATTTCAGATAAAGATTTTGGCCAAAAACCTCCGAGGTTTTCAAAACCTCGGAGGTTTAGCTACGCTTACTTCGTTTAGACTTAAATGATTTTTCTGAAATACTATATTATCTATTAATTTGCACTCCCCCACTGATACAAAGCCAATCCTGCCAATACTATACAAGTTCCCAACCAAATTGTTGCCTGAATAGTCTCTCCATTTAAATTTTGCCCTAAAAATAGTGCAGTAATCGGTGTGATTAAAGTAATTAAAGCTACTCGTTTGGCATCAAGATGTTTCAGAATGTAGTAATAAAAAATAAATCCTAACACTGAGCCAAATATTCCTAAGTAGATAATTGATAATAAGCTGCGTGTAGAAATACTTGTTGGTAAAGTTTCTCCAAGCAGAAACCATGTTATGCCATATAATGGTAAAGCCACTAATAATCCGCCGCTTGTTATTGCTAAAGGCGAGAGGCTAACTTTTAAGCGTTTTATCCAAACTGCACTGAATGAATGTAAAAGTACTGCGAATAATACCGCAAGTAAGCCTTTAAGACTTTCTGTACCCATACTTAATTCATTATTAAAAATTAGCCCCAAGCCAACAACACCTAATAACATGCCTGCCCATTGAATTCGGCTTATCTGTTTATCGCCTAATAACATAATCGTTAATAAACTGGTAACAATAGGTGCTGTACCAAAAAGTACTGAAATCAAGCCAGAAGAGATAAATTGCGCCCCCCAATAAGTCACCATCAATGCACCATAAATACTAATACTGGCAGCTAAATAGCTACGACGAGCTGCACGATGCCAAGGAAAATCTACCCGCAGTAAGGTTATAATCAGCAAGCACAAGCATACACCCAATAATGTACGCCCACTGGCACCAAATATAAATCCAGTTTCAGAACTCCATTTGATGGCTAATGGTGTTGTTGACCAAATGATGATAACCCCTAAATAGGCAGCAGGGACAGACATTTTTTATCACTCCTCTAGAAAAAAACCAAAAAACTGGCAAAAAAAAAAAGGCCACAAACGCTAAGCGTCTGTGGCCTTTATTTTGTTAATATGTAAAAAAGATTAATAATTACAAATAATTATATATTTTCCTAAACACACAGACACGGGGAAATAAAGCCGCTACGAATCGCAGCGCCATATTTTGCCAACGTTTTTGTCTGTGTACGAAAATAATCATGCCTGCTATGATGCTGATTTTTAGGATACTTGTCAAGTGTACTTTAAATAATGCTTGCAAATAAGAATCATTATCAATAGAATAGATTTTTTATTACTCTAGTTCCCACGCTCCAGCACAGGGCAACCACAAGGGATTGCCCCTACACAAGGGCAACCACAAGGGATTGCCCCTACATC